>NZ_RZPQ01000046.1:0-16796 GCF_003999135.1 Mesorhizobium sp. M7A.F.Ca.CA.004.06.1.1
ACGCTCACGTCCGCAACCATCGACGGCAAGCTGGAGATGCTGCCGCGTGCGCAGTTCGACGTTTCGGCGCTCTACTACCAGAAGAGCCTGTACGAGAACGCCGACAACAAGACCAAGTTCAAGGCGAAATACGGCTATGATCTGGTGCCGCCGGACACCTGGAAGGAAGTGACCGACCAAGCCCAGTTCTTCGCCAACCCACCCAATTTCTACGGCACGCAGTTCGCCGGCAAAGAAGAGGCGATCAACGGCCGCTTCTACGAGATGGTTGTCGCTGAAGGCGGCGAGTATCTCGACAAGGATGGCAAGCCGGTCTTCAATTCCGACGCCGGCATCCGGGCGCTCGACTGGTTCGTCAACCTCTACAAGGCCAAGGCCGTACCGGCCGGCACGACCAACTACCTCTGGGACGATCTCGGCCAGGGCTTTGCGTCCGGCACCGTCGCTATCAACCTCGACTGGCCGGGCTGGGCCGGTTTCTTCAACGACCCGAAGTCGTCGAAGGTCGCCGGCAATGTCGGCGTCAAGGTCGCGCCGAAGGGCTCGTCCGGCAAGCGCACCGGCTGGTCCGGTTTCCATGGCTTCTCGGTGACCGAGAACTGCCCCAACAAGGAGGCCGCGGCTTCCCTGGTGTGGTGGCTGACCAACGAAGACAGCCAGAAGCTCGAGGCCGCCGCCGGGCCGCTGCCGACCCGTACCGCAGTGTGGGACTGGGTTTTAAAGCAGGCCGAAAACGATCCTTACAAGAAGGAGGTTCTTACCGCCTTCCAGGAAGAGGCCAAGCACGCGTTTGCCGTGCCGCAGACGCCTGAATGGATCGAGATCTCGAACGCCGTCTATCCCGAGTTGCAGGCGGCGATCCTCGGCGACAAGACCTCCAAGCAGGCACTGGACGATGCAGCCGCCAAGGCGACGCAAATCCTCCAGGACGCCGGCAAGCTCTAGAAACGGGCTCCCAGGGCTGCCTCCCCCACCAGAAATGGGGGAGGCGATCGCGTTTTCGCGGCCAGCGGTTTGCGCTAACCCATCGCCCCCGGCCCACGCACCGCCGTCCAAATGCAAACACCTCAAGGATTCTGATGAAGGGCTTCAAGCCATCCGCGCCATTCCTGCTGCTGCTTCCGGCCATGATCGTGCTGGCGGCGGTTGTCGTTGTGCCGTTGCTGTTGTCCCTTTACTCCAGCTTCACGCCGTTCCGCCTGACGCGGCCCGAAACGTTCTACGTCTTCATCGGCATCCGGAACTATCTTTCGATCCTGTCCAACACCGATTTCTGGTGGGCGTTCGGCCGCACGGTGCTGCTGCTGACCATCGCGCTCAATCTCGAAATGCTGCTCGGCCTTGGGCTTGCCATGCTGGTCGAGAAAGCGACACGCGGCCAGCGCATCCTGCGCACGCTGATGATGTTTCCGATGATGTTCTCGCCGATCCTCGTCGGCTTCCAGTTCAAGTTCATGTTCAACGACAATATCGGCCTGGTGAACAATGCGCTGCAGTCGCTCGGCATTACGCAAGACGCCATTCCGTGGCTGATCGAGGGCCATCTCGCCTTCATCGCCATTTCGATCGCCGAGATCTGGTCGTCGACGGCGATCTTCGCCATCCTGATCCTCGCCGGCCTACTCGCCATGCCCAAGGAGCCGATCGAGGCGGCGCGTGTCGACGGCTGCACGCCGTGGCAGACATTCCGCTATGTGACGTGGCCGTTCGTCATGCCTTTCGCCTACATAGCCATGACTATCCGTTCGCTCGACGTGGCGCGCGCCTACGACATCGTCAAGATCATGACCGATGGCGGACCGGCGGGCCGCACCGAACTGCTATGGACTCTGGTGGCCCGCACCGCCTACAGCGACGGGCGCATGGGCATGGCCAACGCCATGGCCTATTTCTCGATCCTGCTGTCGATCGCCTTCACCGTCTACTTCTTCAACAAGCTCGCCGCGGCGCGCACGCAGATTGGTGCGGAGTGGTGAAGATGGACGAGAATTCTTCCGCCCGCCTGAAGCGCCGGCTGCTGGGCATCGTCTATCGCATTGGCCTGTTCCTGGCGATGCTGACGATCTGCCTGCCGGGCCTGTGGATCGTCCTCTCGTCGCTGCGGCCGGCGGTCGAGATCATGGCCAAGCCGCCGGTCTGGATCCCGCAGGAGATTTCGTTCGACGCCTACGTCGCCATGTTCAGCGGTATCGGCAAAGGCGGCATTCCAGTGATCGAATATTTCCGCAACTCGTTGATCATCTCGGTGACCTCGACGGTCATTGCAGTGGCCATCGGCATGGCCGGCGGCTATGCGTTCGCGCGCTACCGCTTCCGCGGCAAATCGAGCGTCTTCCTCGGGCTGATGCTGACGCGCACCGTGCCGGGCATTGCGCTCTCGCTGCCGCTGTTTTTCCTCTATGTGCGGCTTGGCATCATCGACACCCATTTCGGGCTTATCCTTGCCTATGTCGCGCTCAACGTGCCGTTCACGATCTGGCTGATCGACGGCTTCTTCCGTCAGGTGCCCAAGGACCTCGCGGAGGCCGCGCAGATCGATGGCTGCACGCGCTGGCAGGCGTTCTGGCAGGTCGAGTTCCCGCTTGCCGGGCCGGGCATCGCGTCGGCCGCGATCTTCGCCTTCCTGACCTGCTGGAATGAGTTCGCTCTGGCCTCGCAGCTGACCCGTTCGGTGAGCGCCAAGACGCTGCCGGTCGGCCTGCTCGATTACACGGCCGAGTTCACCATCGATTGGCGCGGCATGTGCGCGCTGGCCGTGGTGATGATCATCCCGGCGCTCACCCTCACCTACGTCGTCCAGAAACACCTTGTCGGCGGCCTGACCTCCGGCGCGGTGAAAGGCTGATACCATGGCAACCGTTACCCTCACCAAGCTGACCAAGCGCTACGGCGCTGTCGGGATCGTGCACGGCATCGATCTCGACATCGCCGACCGCGAATTCATCGCGCTGGTCGGCCCCTCCGGCTGCGGCAAGTCGACGACGCTGCGGATGATCGCCGGGCTGGAAGAGATCAGCGCCGGCTCGATAGAGATTGGCGGGCGCATCGTCAACGACCTGCCGCCACGCTCGCGCAACATTTCGATGGTGTTCCAGTCCTACGCGCTCTATCCGCACATGACGGTGCGCGAAAATCTCGGCTTCTCTCTGAAGATCGCAGGTGCCGCCAAGGAAGACATGGAGCGCCGTGTCGCCGAAGCCTCGGCCATCCTCGGCCTCGACACGTTGCTCGATCGCCGCCCCTCACAACTGTCCGGCGGTCAGCGCCAGCGCGTCGCCATGGGCCGCGCCATCGTGCGCGATCCTGACGTCTTCCTGTTCGACGAGCCGCTTTCGAATCTCGACGCCAAATTGCGCACGCAGATGCGCACCGAGATCAAGAAGCTGCATGCCAAGGTGCAGTCGACGGTGATCTACGTCACCCACGACCAGGTCGAAGCAATGACGCTGGCCGATCGCATCGTCATCATGCGCGACGGCCATATCGAACAGGTCGGCACGCCCGACGAGGTCTTTCGGCGGCCGGCAACCCGCTTCGTTGCCGGCTTCATCGGTTCGCCGCCGATGAATTTGCACGAGGCCACGATCGATGACGGCCAGATGGTTTTCGCCAACGGCGAAAAGCTGCCGCTGCCCGCTCAGTTCAAGGCCAATGTCACGACCGGCGACAAGGTTGTGTTCGGGCTACGGCCGGACGACATCTATCCAACCGGCCATGGCATCAGTTCCGGTGGCGCGGCAGACGTCCACCAGATCGAACTGCCGATCACCGTTACCGAACCGCTCGGGAACGAGACGCTGGTGTTCGTCGAATTCAACGGTACGGACTGGGTGTCGCGCATGCTGAACCCGAGGCCACTCCGGCCGGGCGAGCGCGTCGCCATGAGCCTCGACATGTCGCAGGCGCATCTGTTTGCCACTGAGACCGGAAAGACATTGCGGAGCTGATCGGCATGACCAGAATCGAGAAAGTCGACCTTCGGATGGTGGACCTTGTGCCCAAGGTCAAACGCACCGACGCCATCCAGAGCTTCGTCAGCCAGGAAACGCCGATCGTGACCATCACCGATTCCGACGGCGCGGTCGGCACCGGCTACAGCTACACGATCGGCACCGGCGGCTCGTCGGTGATGCGGCTTTTGTCAGACCATCTGGTGCCGCGCCTGATCGGCCGCGACCCCGACATGATCGAGGCGATCTGGCACGATCTCGAATTCGCCACGCATGCCACCACGATTGGCGCGATCACCGCTATAGCGATCGCGGCGATCGACACGGCACTATGGGATCTGCGGGCCAAGAAACAGAACCTGCCGCTGTGGAAACTGGCCGGCGGTGCCAAGGATCGCTGCCCGCTCTACACGACCGAAGGCGGTTGGCTGCACATCGAGACGCAGGCGCTGGTTGACGATGCGCTAGCCGCCAAGGCGAAGGGCTTTCGCGGCTCGAAAGTGAAAATCGGCAGGCCGCACGGGTCGGAGGATCTTGCGCGCCTGTCGGCGGTGCGCAAGGCTGTCGGCGACGGCTATGAGATCATGACCGACGCCAATCAGGGATTTTCGATCGACGAGGCGATCCGGCGCGCCGCGAGGTTGCGCGAACTCGACCTCGCCTGGATCGAGGAGCCGCTGCCGGCCGACGATATTGACGGACATGTGCGGTTGTCGAACTCGACGCCGACGCCGATCGCGATCGGCGAGTCGCTCTATTCCATTCGCCATTTTCGCGAATACATGCAGAAAGGCGCCTGCTCGATCGTGCAGGTCGATGTCGGCCGCATCGGCGGCATCACGCCCTGGCTCAAGATCGCGCACGCGGCGGAGGCCTTCGACATTCCGGTCTGCCCGCATTTCCTGATGGAACTGCATGTCAGCCTGACCTGCGCTGTTCAGAACGGCCGATACGTCGAGTACATTCCGCAGCTCGACCAGTTGACCGGCAAGCGCCTGCGGATCGAGGATGGCCAGGCGCTGGCGCCCGACGAGCCGGGCATCGGCATCGATTGGGACTGGGACGCGGTCAAGGCCATGAGCATCGCCGAATTCACCACGGCGATCACGAAATAGGAGACGGGCATGCAGCGGATGGGGATGGTTCTGCGACTGAAGCCGGAAAAGGTCGATGAGTATGTCCGCCTCCATGCCGCCGTCTGGCCCGACGTGCTGGCCATGATCTCCGCCTGCAACATCAAGAATTATTCGATCTACCTGAAGCGGCCGGAGAACCTGCTGTTCAGCACTTTCGAATATCACGGCAGCGACTACGAAGCCGACATGGCGAAGATGGCGGCCGATCCGAAGACGCAGGAATGGTGGGCGGTCTGCATGCCATGCCAGGAGCCGCTGGCGACGCGCAAAGAGGGCGAGTGGTGGGCCGAGATGGACGAGGTCTTCCATCATGATTGAAGGCGGTTTCGACCCTGCCTTGCTCGTTCAATCCTGGCCAAAACCCTCAAAACCCCGGCCGATCGTCACTTTCGGCGCCGGATCGATCGTCGGCGACGCGCATTTCCCGGCCTACAGGAAGGCCGGCTTTCCAGTAGCCGGGCTTTATGATCCCGACCACGCCAGGGCTGAAAAACTGGCCAGCCAATGGGGCGTGACGGCCTTTGGCTCGGTCGAAGAAGCTGCTGCCGTCGAGGGCGCGATCTTCGATCTTGCCACCCCGCCGTCGCGTCATGCCGATGTGCTGAAGTCCTTGCCTGATGGCGCAGTGGCGCTGATCCAGAAGCCGATGGGCAGCAATCTTGCCGAGGCGACCGCGATCCTCGAGATCTGCCGTGCCCGGAAGCTGCACGCAGCGGTGAACTTCCAATTGCGCTTCGCGCCGATGATGCTGGCGCTCAAGGGTGCTATCGGCAAGGGCTGGCTCGGCGAGATCGTCGACTTCGACGCCTGGCTGGCGCTGGCGACACCATGGCAGCTTTGGGAATTCCTGCTCAAGGCGCCGCGCGTCGAGATCGCCATGCATTCGATCCACTATCTCGACCTGATCAGGCAATTGCTCGGCGACCCCAAGGGTGTGCACGCCAAGACGCTCGGCCATCCCAACCATGCCGTGGCGCAGACGCGCACCAGCGCCATTCTCGACTATGGCGACACCGTGCGCTGCGCGCTGTCGATCAACCACGACCATAAGTTCGGCCGCCGGCACCAGGCCTGCGAGTTCCGCATCTGCGGCACAGAAGGTGCCGCCTATCTCAAGCTGGGTCTCAACCTCGATTATCCCACAGGTGAGCCGGATGTGCTGGAGATTTACCCCAAGGGTGGAACGGACTGGGTCGCGGTGCCCTTGGCCGGCGAGTGGTTTCCAGACGCCTTCGTCGGCCGCATGGCCAATGTCCAGCGTTTTGCCACCGGAGAAGATGCTATGTTGATCAGTCCGGTCGAGGATGCCTGGAGCACGATGGCGCTGGTCGAGGCGGCGTATCAGTCGAGTGCGGCACCGGCGACGCCGATCGCGGAAAGACCCTGATGGAACAGATACAGTATTTCGAAGACTATGAGATTGGCGCGTCGCGCCTGACCAGCGGCCGCACCATCACCGAGACCGACTTCATCGTCCATGCCGGCCACACCGGCGATTTCTTCCCGCACCACATGGACGCCGAGTTCATGAAGACGACGCCATTCGGCCAGCGCATCGCGCACGGCACGCTGGTGTTCTCGGTCGGCATCGGGCTGACGGCAACCGTCATCAACCCTGTCGCCTTTTCCTACGGCTACGACCGGTTGCGCTTCATCAAGCCGGTGTTCATCGGCGACACGATCCGGACGCGCACCACAATTGCGGCCAGGGAAGACGACCCGAAGAGGCCGGGGTCGGGACGGGTGATCGAACGCTGCGAGGTGATCAACCAGCGCGGCGAAGTGGTGCTGGCGGCCGACCACATCTACATCGTCGAACGCAGGCCGACGCAGGGCTGAGACTTGGGAAAGTCCTAGAGCATTTCATTATCGTACCCGCCAACCCTGAGTTCTTTTCAGGATACCTTTCGAAACAGCCACGTGAATGATCCGCGCGAATGCGTTGGTGTAGAAGATCATCATGCCCATGGCAGCAGCAGGCGCGGTGTCGCCAGCGTCGTCCATGTTGAGCACTGCAACCGAGGCGAGCGCCGTGTGTGTTGTATAGATGAAGACCACCGCGGAAACCGTCGTCATGGCGTTGACGAAAAGATAGATCGAGATGTCAAGGATTGCCGGCAGACAGATCGGCACTGTCACCCGCGTGAACAGGCGATAGAAAGGCTGCTTCAGCGAGGCCGCGACCGGCTCGAACTCACGATCGATCTGCTTCAGCGCCGTCAGGGCCGTCAAATGACCGACCGTGTAAAAGTGCGTCACGGTGCAGACGACCAGGATCGCCATTGTGCCGTAGATCGCGTGCAGCGGATTGGCCGGATTGTTGAAGAAGAAAATATAGGCCAGGCCAAGCACAAGCCCCGGCACCGCCATCGGCAGCATGGCGAGGAAGTGGAAGGCTGCCCGTCCGGTCCTGAAGCCTTCGGTCTTTTCGACGATGTAAGCGCCGACGAAGACGATGACGGTTCCAAACACAGCGGTCAGCAACGAGAGCGTGATCGAGTTGTAGTAAGAAGCCCAGCCCCCGCCATCCATGCGACCGAACGCGAAATTCTTCAGGCTGAGACTGAGGTCGTAGGGCCAGAACTTGACCAGCGCGGCGTACTGGCAAATGCCGATGATGCCGGCGATGAACAACGCGACCAGGCTGCAATAAGCCAGACAGACCAGGTCGAAGCGGCGATTGGGTTTTGCCTCGTAAGGCACCGAGCGGGCCGACAGGAGCGAAACCTGCCTACGCTGGACCAGGCGGTCGACGACGAAGGCGGCGATGGCCGGGATCAGCAAGATGACCGAGACCACCGCCCCCATCTCGAAATTCTGCTGACCAATCACTTGCTTGTAGATATCGACGGCGAGCACGTTGAACTGGCCGCCGATGACCTTCGGCAAGCCGAAATCGGTGATGACGAGCGTAAACACGACAAACGCCGCGGAGATCAAACCGTAGCGCGCGCCCGGAATGGTAACGACCCAGAACGTCCGCCACTTGCTGGCGCGCAGCGAAGCGGCGGCTTCATATTGGCGCTGGTCGGAGATCGCCAGTGCCGTCGAGATAATGATCAGAGCATGGGGAAAGGTGAAGAATATCGAGCCGACGACAATCCCCAACGGACCGTAGATCGATATGCCGCCAAGCACGCTTTTCAACAGGCCCTGGTTGCCGAACAGATAGATGAGGGCGATGCCGGGCAGTAGCGACGGCACCAGGATGGGAGCCATGGCGATGAGCCTGAATAGGCCCTTGAAGCGCATCTTGCTTCGGTTCAAAGCGTAGGCGAAGCCGAAGGCTATGCCGACCGTGATGATGGTGCTGATCAGCGCGATCAGGAAGGAGTTCTGGATCGAGCGGAACAGCGTTGGCGTCGAGAAGTAGGTTGTGTAGTTGTCCAACCCAAGCTCGCGCGCGGGCCTCAGCATAATGCGCCGAAAGGTGTTCGAATCGACTTCCTGCCATTCGGTGCCGCGATGGAGTTGCGTGCCGATCAGGAAATAAGCGTCATCGGTGGTGCCGCGGACCTTGTATTTGACCGGGCTGCGGAAACTGAAATCCGGAAAGAAGCTGGTGGCCGGCAGCCGACCATCGGAACTGGTCGCAAGCTTTTCTAGCGGGACCGCGGCGAGTTTCTCGTTCAGAGCGGCGGCCGTCACTGGCTCGCCGAAATTGCCGAGCTTGTCGCTGACCTGGAATTCGAACGCGCCAAGATCGAAGCTGTAGGTCGAGAACGATTTCGACAGCATCACGTAGAGCGGGGCTGCCAGCGACAGGACCAGATAGAACGAGATGACGACCAGCAGGCCGCGCTTGATCAACTCGTCCTTGTCGAGCGACTGTCGAAGCGCCCGACCGGACGGCATCAGGATATCAGTTGCCGCCGCCATGGCGCTCTCCTTGCGGGAAGACAAGCAGTCGGTCGGCGGGCAGTTCCACCGTTAGCGCTCCGCCTTCGGCGAGGCCGAGACGCCGCGTGGCGTTGACCGAGAAATCGGCGATCAGAATCTCGTCTCCAAGCTCTCCGCCGCGCAGCCGGGTGCGCCAGAACGAACCCAGGAATTCCATTTCACCGACGGTCACTTCGATCAGGTTTTCCGAAGTCTTCACCACATCGGGTGCTCCAGGCGAGCGCGAACCCGGCCCGTGTGGAATCACGTCTTCCGGTCGAATGGCGGCGACGACTGCTTCGCCGTTCGCAAAGCTGTGCGGCGCGCATCTGAAAGCCTTCGTCCCGAAGCCTACCGAATCTGCTCCTACCGTCGCATCGAACTTGTTGGTCTCGCCGATGAAATCGGCGACGAACAGCGTCCTGGGATGGCGATAGATTTCAGTCGGGCTGCCGACCTGCTCGATGACGCCATGGTTCATGACTACAATGCGGTCGGCCAACGACAATGCTTCTTCCTGGTCGTGCGTAACCATGATCGTGGTGACGCCGAGCTTGCGCTGCAGCCCCTTGATCTCGTGGCGCAAGTGCACGCGCACCTTGGCGTCGAGCGCCGACAGCGGCTCGTCGAGCAGAAGCAGGCCGGGCGAGGTGGCGATGGCCCGGGCGAGCGCGATGCGCTGCTGCTGCCCGCCGGAAAGCTGCGCTGGGTATTTCTTCGCCTGATCGGGCAAGCCGACCAGCATGAGCAATTCCTTGACGCGGGCATCGATCTCGGCGCGCGGCCGTTTGGTGTTTTCCAGGCCAAAGGCGATGTTCCTTTCAATCGTCAGATTGGGAAACAGCGCGTAGGACTGAAACACGATGCCGTAGTCGCGTTTTGACGGCGGCAGCGTTGAGATATCCCTGCCCCCCTGGCGGACGACGCCTCTGGTCTGCAGGTCGAGGCCGGCGACGGCGCGCAGCAGCGTGGTCTTGCCGCAACCCGAAGGGCCGAGAAAGCAGATGAATTCGCCTTCGTTGATGTCGAGCGAGATGTCCTTCAGCGCATGGAACTCGCCGAAGGCCTTCCAGAGATGTTCGATCCGCAGGTAAGCCGTGTTGCCGGCAGCGGTCATGGGATGCACCTCGGCCAGCGTTGCCGATAGATCAGCGACGGGTTCGTGTCTCATTTTGACCATCCGGGAAGAGTTACGAGAAGGGCGCCGCTCTGACGGCGCCCTGTCGAAATGCTCTGCGTCTAGCTCTTGGGCTCAGACTTGGCGTCGTAGCGCTTCGTCCACTCGTCGAGAATGGCCTTGCGGTGGTTGGCCGCCCACTCGAAGTCATTGTCGATCATCTTGGACTCGATATCTGCGGGCAGGAATTCGACCGGCTTGGCGACATTCGGCATAGCCAGAACCGCATAACCTACATTGTACATCTCGTTGGCCTCCTTGCTGATCGACCAGTCGAGCAGCGTTTTGGCGGCTTCGAGATTTTTCGTTCCCGCAACGATCGCGGATGCCTCCATGTCCCAGCCGATGCCTTCGGACGGGATGACGATATCGAGGGGAGCGCCCTCCTTCTTCGATTTCGCGGCGCGGAACTCGAACGAGATGCCGATTACGGTTTCACCGGCGGCGGCCATTTTGCACGGCTTCGAACCAGAATGCGTGTAGGCATCAATATTCTGATGCAGGGCATCCATATAGGCCCAACCATCCTTCTCGCCGAACAACTGCAGCCAGCTCGATACATCGAGGAAGCCGGTGCCGGACGAGGCCGGGTTCGGCATCACGATGTGACCCTTGTATTCCGGCTTGGTAAGATCTTTCCAGCTGGTCGGCTCGGCGAGGCCAAGCTTTTTGCCCTCCACGGTGTTGAAGCAGATCGAAGCCGCCCAGGCGTCCATGCCAACCCAGGCCGGTGGCGTGTCCTTGTCGACAAACTTCGGCTTGAGCAATTCGACGCCTTTTGGCGCGTAGGGCTCAAGCATGCCTTCGGTCTTCAGCACCAGAAGCGATGTAGCGGCAAGGCCCCAGACAACGTCGGCCTGCGGATTGTCCTTTTCGGCCAACAGCTTGGCGGTAACGACACCCGTGGAGTCGCGGACAAAGTTCAGTTTGATGTCGGGATGGCTCTTTGTGAAAGTCTCGGCGTAGCGGGCGAGATCTTCGGCTTCAATGGCGGTATAGACTGTCAGTTCGGAGGTTTCGGCAAAGGCGGCGGATGACATCAATGCCGCGGCGAAGGCCATTGCGATAGTTGCGTTGCGCGATTTCATGCTCAGTTCCCCTTTGATTGTTGGCACATTCTGCGATGCACTGTGACGATCGCGCCGGTGGACATTGCGGCCCTGTAGCGCTTGTGGATGTCGTCGTTGGGTCAACTCTGGGGATTGGTGATCGATAAGTAAAATCTATTTATTTTATGACAGGCAAACTTCTACTGATAGTCGTCATGGAACTGTCGCATGCCTGTTGCGGCCGCTATT
This sequence comes from Mesorhizobium sp. M7A.F.Ca.CA.004.06.1.1, assembly GCF_003999135.1. Taxonomy (NCBI): domain Bacteria; kingdom Pseudomonadati; phylum Pseudomonadota; class Alphaproteobacteria; order Hyphomicrobiales; family Phyllobacteriaceae; genus Mesorhizobium; species Mesorhizobium sp. M7A.F.Ca.CA.004.06.1.1. The sequence goes on from NZ_RZPQ01000046.1 coordinate 11,441, forward strand.
TCGCGCTTGCGAAAGCCCACGATTGGCACGGAGACGGTTATGGTCAGCCGAACGAAACGCCCGTTGTCTGTGCCCGCAAACGCGGGTCGGACGAGCGGACAGTCACCACCAGATCGCCCCCCCTCGCCCGCAAGCCCGCGTCGATTTCGGGGCATTCGAGCTCGCGGTCGGTGCGCACGGCCTTCATGGTCAGGCCGCCAGCACGGCGGTCTCGAGGATGTCGAGCGCACGATCGAGATCAGCTTTCGAAATGACCAGCGGCGGCGACAGCGTCAGCACATTGCCCTGGCTGACCTTGAAGCTCAGCCCCTGCCCCAGGCAAGCATAGAAGACGCGTTCGGCGAGATCGCGCGCCGGCTCGCGCGTATCGCGATCCTCGACGAGCTCGACGCCGACCATCAGTCCCCTGCCCCTGACGTCGCCGACATGGGGCGAGCGCGCCATCAGGTGCTGCATACGCTCCAGCATGTGCCGGCCAAGTTCGGCCGCGCGTTCGACCAATCCTTCCTCCAGGATGATGTCGATCGTCGTCAGTGCGGCGCGGGTCGTCACCGGGTTCTTCTCGTGGGTGTAGTGGCCGATCGCGAAGCCACCGGTGACGTCGAGGTCGCGGCGCGCGATGACGGCGGCGATCGGCAGGATGCCGCCGCCGAGCGACTTGCCGAGGACGACGATGTCGGGCGTCACATCATCATGCTCGTGGGCGAAGAATTTTCCCGTCTTGCCCAGCCCGGTCGGGATCTCGTCGAAGATCAGCAGCGTGCCGTGCCGGTCGCAGGCTTCGCGAACCCGCTTCCAGAAACCGGGCGGCGGCGGGTTGGGCGTCGCCCGCATCGGTTCTGCGACGACCGCCGCCACGTCCTGTTCGCGGCCGAGCACATAGGCGATCATGTTGGCGCAAGCGAGCCCCGAGGTTTCGAGGGAATCGTGGCCATAGGGACAGCGATAGCCGTCCCAGGGTGCGACGTGCTCGGTGCCGGTCATCATCGGGCCTGATATGTGCGAGCGGAAGGTCGCCTCGCCGCCGACGCTTGCAGCGCCGAAGCCGGCCCCGTGGAACGCATCCCAGAACGACACCGTCTTGAAGCGGCCGGTCGCGGCGCGGGCGATCTTCAGCGCGACCTCGATGGCATCCGAACCACCGGTGGTGAACAGCACCTTGCCGAGATCGCCGGGCGCCAATGCCGCCAGCTTCTCCGCCAGCTCGACGGCGGGCTCGCAGGTAAAGCGGCGCGGCGCAAAGCAGAGCTCATCGAGCTGCTTTTTGATCGCCGTGACCAGCCTTGGATGGCCGTAGCCGAGGTGATGCACGCTGTTGCCGTGGAAATCCATGAAGCGGCGGCCAGCGGTGTCCTCGATCCAGATGCCTTGCGCCTTCGCGATGGTCGAAAGGCAGGGGCTGGACAGACTCTGGTGCATGAAGGCAGCCGCGTCGCGATCGAGCAAGCCGCGGATCCGCGGATCGTCCTGCCCGGCATCCCATCGGCCGCGAGCCGCTGTGGTGTTGGAATCGCCTTCGGTGTGCACAAGCTCTTTGATCGCGGCCATCATGGTCTCCGAAACGCGAATGAGGGAGCGGCGAACGCTCCCTCGGTTGTCTTATCCGTCAATGCCGCCCGGTCAGGACCAGGGCAGCGAAAATGTCTTCACATTGGTGTAGCTCTTCATCGCCTCGATGACGCCTTCCTTGTAGCCATTGCCCGAATCCTTGATGCCGCCGAAGGGCGACATCTCGATGCGGTAGCCCGGCACTTCCCAGATGTTGACGGTGCCGACCTGAAGGCCGGCGATGTATTTCTGCATGCGCGGAAAAGAGTTGGTGCAGACGCCCGACGACAGGCCGAAGGCGGTCGAGTTGGACAGTGCGATCAGCGCATCATCGTCGTCCGGCGCGCGAACGATCGGGATGATCGGGCCGAACGTCTCCTCCATCACCAATTCGGATGTGTGAGGAACGCGATCGACAACGATCGGCGGCAGCAACGCGCCCTGACGACCCGGATTGTAGAGGATTTCGGCGCCCTGCTCGGCGGCCATGTGGACGCGGGCTTCGAACAGCGCCGCCGCCTTCTCGTGCACGACGGTGCCAAGGTCGGTCGAGCGGTCCATCGGATCGCCGAAGCGGATTTTTTTCGCCCGCTCCAGCACCAGCGGCACGAAGCGGTCGGCGACGCTTTCCTGAACCAGGATGCGCTTGACCGCGGTGCAGCGCTGGCCGGAGTTCTTTGTCGCGCCGGCGACGGCCAGATCCGCGGCTCTGGCCAGATCCTCGTCGGAGAGATCGTTGAGGATGATCAGCGGGTCGTTGCCGCCGAGTTCCAGCACCTGGCGCTTGTAGCCGGCGGTGCGGGCGATCATCTTGCCGACCGGCACGCCGCCGGTGAAAGTGATCAGGTCGATATTGTCGTTGGTGATCATCTCGTTGCCGATGTCTGCGGGCCAGCCGGTCACCACCGACAGCATTTCGGGCGGCAGACCGGCTTCATAGAGAATGTCGGCCAGGAGAAGCGCCGTCATCGGCGTCAATTCGGTCGGCTTGACCACCACGCAATTGTTGGTGGCGATCGCCGGCGCCACCTTGTGCGAGACCATGTTGAGCGGGTGGTTGAACGGCGTGATCGCCGAGATCGCCTTCAACGGCTCGCGGGTGGTGAAGATCTTGCGCGCCTTGCCGTGCGGGGTGAGGTCGCAGGAGAAGATCTGGCCGTCATCCTGGATGCACATCTGCGCCGACAGCGTGAACACGTCATAGGCACGGCCGACCTCATAGAGCGAGTCCGTCTTGGAGATGCCGAGCTCGAGCGTGATGAGATCGGAGATTTCTTCGCGGCGCGACGCCAATGCCTCGGCGGCGCGGAACAGGATCTGCTGACGCTCGTAGCGCGTCAGCTTCGATTTGTAGCTGGCGGCGATCTCGAATGCTTTTCGCGCGTGCTCGGCACGCCCGGCCGGCACGGTGCCGATAACGGTGTCGTTCCAGGGGTAGCGCACCTCGACGACGCCGTCGGCATCAACTTTCTTGCCGGCAATGCGCATCGGCTCGTGGCGGACTTTGATGGAAGGGTCGAGTTTGGTCATGGGTTCTGCTCCAGCAGATTCTTGGGTACGTCGCGGGGTCGACCCCCACTCCGGCCCTTCGGGCCACCTCTCCCCCGATCGACGGGGGAGAGGAAATCAGGCGAAGTCGGCGCCCCCACGTTTCCCGGCTAAGCCGCGGCTAACCCTGGCGCCTTCCTCTCCCCCGTCGATCGGGGGAGAGGTGCCGAGCGTAGCGAGGCGGAGTGGGGGGTCGACACTAGCGCTCAGCCCGCCAGTGCCGCCGCCATTGTGGCGTAGTAAAAGGCGTCGAAGTTTCTCAACACAGGTTCATCAGGCAATTCCGGCAGCACACGATTGACGATGAACGGCACCTCCTGCTCGGTCAGCCCACCATGCGACCGTAGCGGTTCGTTCAGAGCCGCCAGGTCATGGCGATGTTCTGAGGTGCCGATCGTCTTGTTCTCGGTCGAGATCAGCACGATGTCGCCGATGCGATCTGCCGGCAGCTCAAAGCGCTCGCACGCCGTCGGGCTGTCGACGACCAGCATGATGCCGTCGATCTTCGCCAGCCGGGCCATGATGCCGGCCTGATCTGCGCCATCAGGCAGATAGGCGGTGGCAAACGAGCCGAGCGCGCCGTGATGCACGACATAGGGGTCGGTGATCGGCAGGATGACGCGGGCGGCGTCCTTGCCCAGCCACTCGTCGAGAAGGTCCTGGACATAGACGACGTCGGGCGAACCGTCCGCCTTGTGCTTGGGCTTCATGCCATGGTCGGCGGTGACGACGATCGCCGCGCCAAGCGCATCAAGCTCGGTCAGGTATTTGTCGAACATCTCGTAGAAGGCGTTGGCCTGCGGCACGCCCGGCGCGTATTTGTGCTGCACATAGTCTGTGGTCGTCAGGTACATGATGTCGGGACGGAACTCCTTCAGCAGCTGCACACCGGCGGCAAAGACGAATTCCGACAGTTCGGCCGAATAGACCTCCGGCACGGGCAGCCCAAAATGTTTCGAGGCATTGTCGATGCCGTGCTCGGCCCTGGTGGTGGTGTCGGATTTTTCCGCCGAAAAGCACAGCGCGCGGCCTTCATCGAAGGCAAGGCCCTTGCCAAGCAAGGCACGCAGCTTGTCCTTGGCGGTGACCACGGCGACCTTGGCGCCGGCATCGTAGAAGGCCTGGAAAATGGTCGGCGCGCGCAGGAAGCGCGGGTCATTCATCATCACTTCCTTGCCGGTCTCGCGCTCATAGAGATAGTTGCCGCAGATGCCGTGCACCGACGGTGGCCTTCCTGTGGCGATCGACAGATTGTTGGGGTTGGTGAAGCTCGGAATGACAGAGTGCGCAAAACGTACGGTGCCCTTCTGCTTGATCCTGACCAGCGCCGGCATCAACCCGGCCTCGATCGCCTCATCGAGATAGGCCGGCTCGCAGCCGTCAAGGCAGATGGCGATGGCCGGCACACGCGGCCAGGCGTAGGTGCGGCCGTTGACCGCGACGTTGATGGGAGACATCTGGTTCATCTGATATCCTCGAGATCGGCCGCTTCAGGCGGCGAGTTTGGCGCGTTCGGCGAGTGCCGCGGCGGGTGGAGCGGCGGTGTCGACGCCCATTTCATGAAGCGAGAAGGCCGCCGCCTCGACGACGCGGCGCATGACATGTTCGTCCATCTGGCCGATGCAGCCGACGCGGAAGCTATCGACGGCGGTCAGCTTGCCCGGATAGATGATGAAGCCCTTGTCCTTCATCAGATCGTAGAAGCGGTCGAAGGCGAAACTGGCATGGGCCGGGTTGAAGAAGGTGACGATGATCGGCGACAGCCAGCGATCCCCGAGCAGTGTCTCGAAACCGAGGTCGCGCATGCCGGCCACCATGACGTCGCGGTTCCTCGTATAGCGAGCGCCACGGCCGGCGACGCCGCCTTCGGCCTCGTGCTGGCGCAGTGCTTCGAGGAAGGCAGCGACGACGTGCGTCGGCGGCGTGTAGCGCCACTGGCCGGTTTTGTTGAGGTGCGCCCACTGGGCGTGGACATCGAGCGACAGCGAATGGCTCCTGCCTTTGGCAGCCTCCAGCTCGCTCTTGCGGGCGATGATGAAGCCGAAGCCCGGAACGCCCTCGATGCACTTGTTGGCGGACGAGACCATCGCCTCATAGCGGATATCGTTGACGTCGAGCGCTACGGCGCCGAAGGCGCTCATGGAATCGACCAGCAGCTTGCGACCCTTGGCATGGACGGCTTGCGCAATCTCGGCGACCGGATTGAGGATGCCGGAGCTGGTCTCGCAATGGATGGCGATGACATGGGTGATATCAGGGT
>NZ_RZPQ01000470.1:0-4657 GCF_003999135.1 Mesorhizobium sp. M7A.F.Ca.CA.004.06.1.1
GGTCAGCGTATAGGCAGTGACGAATTCGGCATTCGGAACAAAGCAGCGGGCCACAAAACCCTTCCCAGCCTCCTGAACACCGAGAACGGCAAACGGATCGCCATGCGTGCCGGCAACAATCGCCGCAACATCGCTGGCTGCCGCCAGTCCGTCCGGCCCGCTTGTCGCAGCGGTCGCGCGCGGCTTCTTCATCAGGCAGTGTCCCTCCCCAGGCACCGAGTGTTTGTTTCTAGTGGTGTGATCCGACTTTCAAGTTCACACCACCGGGACCACATTGTTTGCGGCCTCATGCAATCACATCAGGCAGGCACGTTCCAGATTTCTTTCGCATATTGGCGGATCGTGCGATCGGAGGAGAACCAGCCGACACGCGCCACATTGCGGATTGCCCTGGCGTACCAGTCGGGACTGTTGCGCCAGACCGCATCGACCTCGCGCTGGGCGGTGGCATAGGCATCGAAATCGGCGGCGACCATGAACCAGTCGCTGTTGTAGAGGCCGTTGACGAGGTCGCGGTAACGCTCCGGATCGTCCGGCGAGAAGACGCCCGACGAGACGGCAGCGACCGCTTGCGCCAGCTCAGATGATCCCTCGATGACGGCGCGAGGGTCGTAACCGTTGTTGCGCCGCTCGGCGACCTCGGCGGTGGTCAGGCCGAAGATGAAGATGTTGTCGTCGCCGACGCATTCCTTGATCTCGACATTGGCACCGTCGAGCGTGCCGATGGTCAGCGCGCCGTTGAGCGCGAACTTCATGTTGCCGGTGCCCGACGCTTCCATGCCGGCGGTCGAGATCTGCTCGGAAAGGTCGGCAGCCGGCATCATGATCTCGGCCAGGCTGACATTGTAATTCGGCAGGAACACCACCTTAAGCAGACCGCGCACGGCCGGATCGCGGTTGATGACTTTTGCGACATCGTTGGCGAGTTTGATGATCAGCTTGGCATTGTGGTAGCTGGGCGCCGCCTTGCCGCCGAAGAATTTCACGCGCGGCATCCAGTCGCGCTCGGGGTGCGAGCGGATCTGGTCATAGAGCGCGATCGCCTCGAGAATGTTCAGAAGCTGGCGCTTGTATTCGTGGATGCGTTTGATCTGGATGTCGAAAAGCGCCGAAGGATCGACCTTGATGCCGAGCCGGTCGGCGACGAGGTTGGCCAATCGCGCCTTGTTGGCGCGCTTGACGGCGGCGAACTTGTCGCGAAAGGCGGCATCGCCGGCGAAACCGTCGAGATCCTTGATGGCGTCGATGTCATCGAGAAAACGGTCGCCGATCGCCTCGCGGGCGAGCGACGTCAGTCCGGGATTGCATTGGATCAGCCAGCGCCGCGGCGTGATGCCGTTGGTCTTGTTGTTGATGCGATCGGGATAGAGCTTGTGCAGGTCGGCGAACACCGTCTCCTTCATCAGGTCGGTGTGAAGAGCCGAAACGCCGTTGATGGAATGCGAGCCGACAAAGGCCAGATTGCCCATGCGCACCCGGCGATCGCCATTTTCCTGGATCAGCGAGATGCGGCCAATCTGCTCGTCCGAGAACTGGTTGGAAGCACGCGCCTCCAGAAGCACTTCAGCGTTGATGGCATAGACAATCTGCATGTGGCGCGGCAAAAGCCGCTCGAACAGCGGCACCGGCCAGCTTTCCAGCGCCTCGGGCAGCAGTGTGTGGTTGGTGTAGCCGAAGGTGCGCTGGGTGATATCCCAGGCCTGGTCGAAGTCCATGCCGTGGACGTCCATCAACAGGCGCATCAACTCCGGCACGGCGATGGCCGGATGGGTGTCGTTCAGGTGGATCGCAGCCTTGTCGGGCAGCGACTTCAGGTCGCCATATTGGCTCAGATGACGCTGCACGATGTCCTGCAGCGAGGCGGTGGAGAAGAAATACTCCTGCCGGAGCCGCAGTTCCTGCCCGGCCTTGTGGGAATCGGCGGGATAGAGCACGCGCGACAAGGCATCGGCCTTGTTGCTTTCGGCGAGCGCGCCGATGTGGTCGCCGGCATTGAATTTGTCGAGCAGGATCGGATCGATCGGCATGCCCGACCAGAGCCGCAGCGTGTTGACGCGATTGGCCCGCCAGCCGACGACGGGCGTGTCATAGGCGACGGCCAGCACATGCTCGGTCGGCTTCCAGACATGGCGTTCGAGGCGGCCGTCCTTGGAGGTGATCGATTCCACCGAACCGCCGAAACCAACCTCGAAGGAGCGTTCGCGACGTTCGAATTCCCACGGGTTACCGTGATCAAGCCAGGTCTCTGGCAGTTCGACCTGCCAGCCGTCGTGAATCTCCTGCCGGAACATGCCATTGGCATAGCGAATGCCGTAGCCATGCGCGGGAATGTCGACGGTCGCCATGCTTTCCATGAAGCAGGCCGCGAGCCGCCCGAGACCGCCATTGCCGAGCGCCGCATCGGGCTCGAGTGCTGCAATCAAGTCGAGGTCGACACCCAACGACGACAGCGCCTCGCGCATGTTGTCCATCAGGCCCAGATTGGAGAAAGCATCGCGCATCAGGCGGCCGATGAGGAATTCCAGCGACAGATAATAGACGCGCTTTTCCTTCTGGTCGTAAGCCTCTCTCGTCGCCTGCATCCAGTGATCGACGATCCGGTCGCGCACGACCTTGATCGAGGCGGTTAGCCAGTCGTACTGGGTCGCAACGGTGGTGTCCTTGCCGACCCTGTATTTGAGGGCAACCAAGACTTCACGTGCGAGCGTCTTTGGGTCAGGATTTTCGAGCAGTGGCGGAAGGGGTTCGGATGTCATCGCGCTCGTCATGATGCCTCTCGTGCGGTTGCCATGATCATACCGGCTTTCATCGCTCCTCCCAGCCCATGCTAGCTGATACCGCCAACTATTCAATCGATTTAAACAGGTTCGATCCGGCTTGCCCCCTGCGGCAATTTGGCAATTCTGAAGTGTGACGCGCCAAGACGGCCCGCGCGCCGCGCTTCAAATCCCTGTTCCGTGCTTGCCGTGTCGCCATGCGCCAGCCACTTGGGCGACATGTATCAAGCCGCCAGCGCCGCCTCCGGCGGGGCCTTGGCTCCTGTCATGAAGGCGACGGCGTCGGACATCGTATATTGCTTGGGGTCGATGACGGCGAGGCGACGGCCCAGCCGATGGATGTGAATGCGATCGGCCACTTCGAAGACATGCGGCATGTTGTGCGAGATCAGCACGATCGGGAGGCCGCGCTTCTTGACGTCGAGGATCAGCTCGAGCACGCGGCGGCTTTCCTTGACGCCAAGGGCGGCTGTCGGCTCGTCCATGATCACCACACGACTGCCAAAGGCGGCCGCACGCGCCACGGCAACGCCCTGCCTTTGGCCGCCCGAGAGCGTCTCCACAGCCTGGCTGATGTTCTGGATGGTCATCAGGCCAAGTTCGGTAAGCTTGTCGCGGGCGCGCTTTTCCATCGCCGGGCGATCGAGCATGCGAAGCCAATCGCCCAGAAAACCCGGTTTACGGATTTCGCGGCCAAGGAACATGTTGTCGGCGATCGACAGCGCCGGCGACAGCGCCAGGTTCTGGTAGACGGTCTCGATGCCGGCTTCGCGGGCCTCCATCGGCGATTTGAAGGAGACGGGTTTTCCTTCGAGCCGGATCTCGCCTTCATCGGGCGCGGCAGCGCCGGAAATCGCCTTGATGAGCGACGATTTGCCGGCGCCATTGTCACCGATGACAGCAAGGATTTCGCCGGGGTAGAGGTCGAAGTCGGCGTTGTCGAGGGCGGTGACGCGGCCGTAGCGCTTGACTAGGCCACGCGCGGTGAGAATGGGTTCCTGGGTCATGGTCATGCCGAAACCTTTCTGATCCATTGGTCGACCGCCACGGCGCCGATGATCAGCACACCGGTGAGCAGCACCTTCCATTGCGGATCGGCGCCCAGCATGTTGAGGCCCATGGAGACGACGCCGACGATCATCGCGCCGAACAGCGTGCCCAGGATCGAGCCGCGTCCGCCGAACAGGGAAATACCGCCGATCACCGTCGCGGTGATCGCCTGGAGATTGTAGTCGGTGACGGCAGCCGACGGCGAGATCGAGCCGTTGCGACCGATAGAGACCCAGGCAGCGAAAGCGGCGATCAGCCCGGCAAGGGTGTAGACCGTCATCAGCACCTTCTTGGTCTGGATGCCCGACAGCTTCGCCGCCTCCTGATCATCGCCAACGGCGTAGACATGGCGACCCCATGCCGTGTGATTGAGCACGTACCAGAGGATCATCACGAGCACGACCGTGGCAATGACGCCGAGCGTCAGCACCGCCGTGCCGACCTTGAAGCTGATGGCAAAGAGATGCAGGAGCGGCGCCTGGGTGTCGACGTCGGTGTCGCGGATCGTCTCGTTGGCCGAATAGATGAAGTTCGTGGCCATGACGATGTTCCAGGTGCCAAGCGTCACGATGAAGGGCGGCAGCTTCATGTAGGCGACGAGCACGCCGTTGAGCAGCCCGCATGCCGCGCCGGCGGCAAGCCCGATCGCCACGGCGAGCGCGCTCGGCATACCGTAGCTGACCGCGCAATTGCCCATGATCACCGCTGAAATCACCATGATCACGCCAATCGACAGGTCGATGCCCGCGGTCAGGATGACCAGCGTCTGCGCAGCACCCAGAATGCCGATAATGGCGATCTGCTGCAGGATAAGCGTCAGCGTGTAGGAC
>NZ_RZPQ01000471.1:0-4645 GCF_003999135.1 Mesorhizobium sp. M7A.F.Ca.CA.004.06.1.1
GGCGCTCGAGGGGGCGGGCGAGGTGGAGTTCCAGCAGCCCCATGAACCCCTGGGCCGGGTGCAGGGGGGTGTGGCGGATGATCTCGTCGACCGCCACTGGCGTCGGGCCGAGCGCCTCGATGACGCGGGCGCGGTCGCTTTCGCCGGGCGGTGGTGTGGCCGAGAAGTCGGGCGGCTCTTCGAACGGCGGCACGTCGGGCGCCCGCATGCCGGTCAGCGGAGCGATTGCCCGCGAAACGTCCGCTGCGTCGGTGACCAGGGTGGCGCCATCCTTGAGCAGGCCGTTGGTGCCGGCGGCGCGTGGATCGAGCGGCGAGCCCGGCACGGCGAAGACCAGCCGGCCCATTTCGCCCGCAAGCCTGGCGCTGATCAGCGAGCCCGAGCGTTGCGCTGCCTCGACCACCACCAGCCCAAGGACCGCACCCGCGACAAGGCGGTTGCGGCGCGGAAAATCCTGGGCGCGCGGCTGCCAGCCGAACGGCATCTCTGAAATGATGGCGCCACGCTCGGCGATTTCCTCGCACAGGCCGGCATTTTCAGGCGGGTAAGGCAGGTCGAGGCCGCTGGCCAGGACGCCGATCGTGCCGGTCGGCAGGCTGCCCTGATGCGCCGCCGTGTCGATGCCGCGCGCCAGGCCGGAGACGATTGCGTAGCCGTCGCGGCCGAGGTCGGCCGCCAGCATGCGTGCCATCTTGATGCCGGCCAGCGATGCGTTGCGTGCCCCGACGATGGCGACACCCGGCAGCCGGAAAACAGCTGCGTTGCCCTTTACCGCCAGCAGCGGCGGCGGATGGTCCATGTTGCGCAATAGGGGTGGATAGTCTGTTTCACCGATCCCGACAAAGCGGGCGCCGGCCTTTCCGGCTAATTCCAGTTCGGCCTCGGCTTCGGCAATGGAAGGGATGCGAGCGATCCGGATGGCGCCGCCTGAAATCATCAGTTCCGGCAATATCTCCAGCGCCGCCTCGGCCGAACCGAAACGGTTGATGAGGTCGCGAAAGGATGCGGGGCCGACATTCTTGGTGCGGATCAGCCGCAGCCAGCTCAGCCGCTGCCGGTCGCTGAGACGCGGCCCGGCGGCCGGCCCACTCACCACGGCGGCAGGCTCGCTCACCCCTTGGCTCCGATCTTGCCCTCGGTGCCGGCAAGCAGGCGCGAAATGTTTTCCCGGTGCTTGATGAAAACGATGATGCTCATCACCACGAACAAGGCCGCATTCTGCGGTGCGCTCAGGACATAGAGGGCGATCGGCACGATGACCGCCGCCGTCAGCGCCGCCAGCGAGGAATAACGGAACAGGAAAGCCATCACCAGCCAGGCGACGGCAAAGATCAGCGCCACCTGCCAGGCAAGGCCGATCAGCACGCCGAGATAGGTGGCGACGCCCTTGCCGCCCTTGAAACCGAGCCAGACCGGGAAGAGATGACCGAGAAAGGCGCCGAGACCGGCCCAGATCGCCAGGTCAGGCGCGAAATGGCCGGCTATCAGCACGGCGACCGTGCCCTTCAGCGCGTCGAGCAGCAGCGTCGCGGCGGCAAGGGCCTTATTGCCGGTGCGCAGAACATTGGTGGCGCCGATATTGCCGGAGCCGATCTTGCGCACATCGCCAAGGCCGGCCGCGCGGGTGAGCAGGAGCCCGAACGGAATCGAGCCAAGCAGATAGCCGAACACCAGCGCTGGGATGAGGCTGTAAGTCATTGTTTCCCCCGCATTTCCCCCTGACGAGCCGGATCACGCGCGGTGCGCCGTGGCCGTTCAGGCGGAAAACACTGTGCGGCCCGCAACCAGCGTTTGCAAGACCTTGCCTTGCAGTCGCGCGCCTTCGAAACAGGTGTTTTTCGAGCGCGAACGAATACCGCTTTCGCTGACGATCCAGGGTTCGTCGAGATCGACAAGCGCAAGATCGGCGACAGCACCCGGCTTCAGCGTGCCGCCGGGCAGGCCGAACAGTTTTGCGGGAGCGGTGGACAGGGTTTCGATCAGCCGGAGCAACGGCACATCGCCATTGTGATAGAGCCGCAATGCCGCGCCCAGCAGTGTCTCCAACCCGATGGCGCCGGCCGCCGCATCGGCAAAGGGCAGGCGCTTGGTGTCGACATCCTGCGGATCGTGCGAGGAGACGATGATGTCGATCGTGCCGTCCCTGACCGCTTCGATCATCGCCAGCCGGTCTTCCTCGGCGCGCAAAGGTGGGGTCAGACGGAAGAAGGTGCGGTATTCGCCGACATCGTTTTCATTCAGCGACAGATTGTGGATCGCCGCGCCTGACGTCACCGTCGCCCCGTCGGCCTTCGCACGTGTGACGGCGCTTGCCGCCATCGCCGTCGAGATCTTTGCTGCATGGTACGAACCGCGTGTCAGTCGGGCCAAGGCGAGGTCGCGTTCCAGCGGGATGGCTTCGGCTTCGCGCGGAATGCCGGAGAGGCCGAGCCAGCTGGCGTAAAGGCCTTCATTCATCACGCCGGATGAACCGAGGTCCGCATCCTGCGTCTCATGCACGATGGTGGCGCCGAAGTCGCGTGCATAGGTCAGCGCGCGGCGCATCACCAGCGCGCTCGATATGGTTTGGCGGCCATCGGTAAAGGCGACCGCGCCGGCTTCGCGCAGCAGGCCGAACTCGGTCATTTCGCGCCCGTCGAGGCCCTTGGTGATCGCCGCGGCCGGAAAGACGTTGACGATGGCCGTGTCCTTGGCCGTGCGCAGCACGAATTCAACCAGCGCCACATTGTCGATCACCGGATCGGTGTCGGGCATCATGACGATGGAGGTGACGCCGCCGGCCGCCGCCGCGACACTTGCCGACGCGATGGTTTCGCGATGCTCGCCGCCCGGTTCGCCGATGAAGACGCGGCCGTCGATCAGGCCTGGAATGATCGCCTTGCCGGCGCAGTCGACAACGGTGGCGCCCTCGGGCGCGCCCTGGTTCAGCGCTGCCTTGCCGGCGACAAGGATTTTCTTGCCATCGACTATGACGGCGCCGACTTCGTCGATGGCGCGCGAGGGATCGACAACGCGGGCCCGCTCAAAGACCGTTATGCTCATGCGCCGCCGCCCTCTTGATTGCGGCGCGGGTCAAGCAGCGCTTCCATGACGGCCATGCGCACGGCGACGCCCATTTCGACCTGTTCCTGGATGACGCTCTGCGGACCGTCGGCGATTTCCGAGGCGATCTCGACGCCGCGGTTCATCGGCCCGGGGTGCATCACCAGCGCATCGCCCTTGGCCGCCTTCAGTTTTTCCGCATCGAGGCCGAAATAGCGGAAATACTCGCGCACCGAAGGCACGAACGCGCCTTCCATGCGCTCGCGCTGCAGGCGCAGCATCATCACCACATCGGCGTCCTTGAGGCCCTCGGCCATCGAGCGGGTGACGATGACGCCCATCTTCTCGATGCCGGTGGGCAGAAGCGTCGACGGTGCGACGACGCGCACCTGCGCGCCGAGCGCGTTGAGCAGCATGATGTTGGAACGTGCCACGCGCGAATGCAGGATGTCGCCGCAGATTGCCACGATGAGCTTCGACAGCGGGCCCTTGGCGCGACGAATGGTCAGCGCATCGAGCAGCGCCTGTGTCGGGTGTTCATGCGCGCCGTCGCCGGCATTGACGACGGAGCAGCCGACCTTCTGCGCCAGAAGCGCGGCCGCACCGGCCGATTGGTGACGGATGATCAATATGTCGGGCCGCATCGCATTCAGCGTCATCGCCGTATCGATGAGCGTTTCGCCCTTCTTCACCGAAGAGCTTGCCACCGACATGTTCATCACATCGGCGCCGAGCCGCTTTCCGGCCAACTCGAACGACGACTGCGTGCGCGTCGAGGCTTCATAAAAGAGGTTGATCTGTGTGCGGCCGCGCAGCGTCGAGGTTTTCTTCTCGGACTGCCGCGAGATCGCGACCGCTCGGTCCGCCCTGTCGAGCAACAGCTCGATATCGGCGGGGGAAAGGTCGCGGATGCCCAGAAGATGGCGATGAGGATAGGGGGACGAAGCGTCGGTCATCTCAAGGCGCTGCTATAGGGTGGAGACTTTGCGGCTGCAAGCGCCAGCTTTGCATTGCAGCCGTTCTCCTCAATTTTTTCGTATAGATGGCCGATTGTATCGGCCGGTATTTTCATCGCGCGCGCTGCATGGCTTGGCTATATCTAGCCGACAGCCTCGGATTCGTGGCTTTCTGACGATAGAAGGATTGGGCGTGACCGACGACGTGACGAACCAGCCGCCGCCGCTGACGGGCGGCAACGCCTGGCGGGGCGATCCGTTGCTGATCCAGCTCGCGGAGCGTTTTTCCGATCCGGTGCGCAAAGATCTCGACGGTCTCGGCCGCTTCGTGCTGACGCAGGAGGCGCAGGAACTGGCGCGCCTCGCCAATGTCGAGACGCCGAAGCTCAGGACGCATGATCGCCAGGGACGGCGCATCGACGTGGTCGAGTTCCATCCCGCCTATCACGCCTTGATGCGCCGCGCTGTGGCCAACGGGCTGCATTCCTCGGTGTGGGAGAACGGCGACACCGAGATCGGCCGCCGCCATCAAGTCCGTGCCGCCCGGTTTTATCTGACGGCGGAGCTCGAGACCGGGCATCTGTGCCCCATCACCATGACCAACGCTTCGCTGGCGGCCTTGATGGCCAGCCCAACACTGTTTCGCG
>NZ_RZPQ01000472.1:0-4642 GCF_003999135.1 Mesorhizobium sp. M7A.F.Ca.CA.004.06.1.1
TCTCAAATCGTTGATAGCCGTAGCGGATGGCGAGGTCGCCGAGGCCGCCGGCGCCGATGGCGCCGGCCATGGCCGAGGCACCGATCAGCGTCACCAGCGTCACCGTGAAGCCGGCGACGATGCCGGGCAGGGCTTCCGGCACCAGCACCTCGCGGATGATCGTCCAGCGGTTGCCGCCCATGGCGCGCGCCGCCTCGATCAAGCCACGGTCGACCTCACGCAACGACACTTCGGCAATGCGCGCGTAATAGGGCGTGGCGGCGATCGACAGCGGCACGATGGCTGCCCATGTGCCGATCGAGGTGCCGACGATCAGCCGCGTCACCGGGATCAGTGCCACCAGAAGGATGATGAAGGGCACCGAACGGAAGCCGTTGATGACGGCGCCGAGCGCCCGGTTCACCCACAGGCTTTCGGCAATCCCGCCGCGTTCGGTGGCGATCAGTGCCAGGCCGAGCGGCAGGCCGAAGACCAGCGAGATGAGGCCGGAGGCGGCTGTCATCAGGACGGTTTCCCAAATCGAACGCAGCAGAAGTTCAAACAGGATCGGCGACATGGCCAAGCACCTCCACCCGCGCCTGGCGGGTCTTCAGGAATGTGATGATGTCAGCGAGATGATTTGCATCGCTGCCGGGAACAGACAGGAACAGCGTGCCGACGGGCTGTTGCTGGATATGGTCGATGCCGCCGTGGATGAGGCGGAAGGCGCCTGGAACAGCCGTGGCAAGGTCGGACAGCAACGGGCCGCGTGCCGCATCACCGGCCACGTCGACGCGCAGGATCGTCTCCGCGCCGGCCGCCGGCAGCAGCCGGGCCGCCAGTTCGGCTGGCAGCTGTGGCCGGATGGCGCCGAGCAGGCTTTTGGTGATGTCTGATTGTGGGTCGGCAAACACCGACCAGACCGGCCCTTGCTCGACGATGCGCCCGGCGTCGATCACCGCAACGCGGTCGGCGATCGAGCGGACCACCTCCATCTCATGGGTGATCAGAAGGATGGTCAGCCCAAGCTGCCGGTTGATGTCCTTGAGAAGGGCGAGGATGGAGCGCGTTGTTTCCGGATCGAGCGCCGAGGTGGCTTCGTCCGACAAGAGCAGCGCCGGGCGTGCTGCCAGCGCCCGGGCGATGCCGACACGCTGCTTCTGGCCGCCCGACAGTGACGCCGGATAGGCTTTTGCCTTCTCGGACAGGCCGACGAGGTCGAGCAGTTCGGCGGCGCGCTTCAGTCGCTCGGCCTTCGGGCGGCCCTCGATCTTGAGCGGCAGCGCCACATTGTCTTCGACGGTCTTGGCCGACAGCAGGTTGAAATGCTGGAAGATCATGCCGATGCGCCGCCGTAGCGGCTGCAGGTCGCGCTCGCCGAGCCGGCTGATCTCTCGGCCTTCGATGAAAACTTCGCCGGAGTCAGGACGCTCCAGCCCGTTCAGGCAGCGGATCAGCGTCGACTTGCCGGCGCCGCTGCGGCCGATGATACCGAGGATCTCGCCCTTGCGCACGGTCAGCGAGATGCCGTCGAGCGCCGCTGTCGCACCGAAGCGGCGCTTCAGCTCGACGAGGCGCACGACGTCCTGAGACGCGTCGGGCCGGGCATGGATCGGATCGGCGGTTTCTCCGGATGCCGTGATATGCTGGTTCATGAATGTTCCTGTTCCCGAAAACGCAATCGCGGCCCGCGCCTGAGCGCGGACCGCTGTTGCTATCGAACCGGGCTTCCGGTCGACCGGATCAATAGGCGCTGAGGCCGGTGCCCTTGTAGACCTTGTCGAACTCGGCCTTCACCGCCTCGTTCTGATAGGAGGCGACCAGCGTCTTCACCCAGGCCTCGTTCTCGTTACCGGCCTTCACCGCGATGAAGTTGCGGTAGGGATTGTCGGCGATCGGCTCCTGCGCGATGCGGTTTTCCGGCGTCAGGCCGCTTTTCAGCGCCCAGTCGGTGTTGACCACGGCCGCGTCGAGATCCTCGACCGAGCGGCCGACAATGCCGGCGTCCAGTTCCTTGATCACCACCTTCTTCGCGTTCTCGGCGATGTCGACGGTGGCGGCGAGAATGCCGGTGCCGTCCTTCAATTTGATCACGCCCTCGTTCTGCAGCACGCGCAGCGCCCGGCCTTCATTGGATGGATCGTTCGGCACGCCGACGACCGCGCCCTCGGGCAGGTCGGCGACTGCTTTGTACTTCTTGGAGTAGAGGCCGATCGGCCACACGCCGGTATAGCCGACGCGCACGATATGATACCCTTGAGTCTTGATCTGGTTGTCGAGATAGGGCTGGTGCTGGAAGGCGTTGGCGTCGATTTCGCCGCGCTCCAGCGCCTCATTGGGCTGGGTGTAGTCGTTGAACACCACGGTTTCGATGGAGAGGCCCTTTTCGGCGGCCTGGGCGACGACGACTCGCCAGACATCCTCGTCCTCACCGCTGATGATACCCACCTTGATCGCCTTTTTGTCCTCGGCGAACGATGCGCCGGGCGCCATCAGGCTGCCGATCGCCACGGCCGAGGCGAACAGCAGAGCAAGGCCACTGCGCCGGTTGACGGTTGACCCCGGGGAAGATGGCAAAGTGTTCTTGAAGTCGGACATGATTGATCTCTGTGGTTGTGAAGTCATGGCAGCGAGGCGGATTGCCTAGCCTTGGTCACATCCTCAGAAATTCTATCAAGTTTATCAAAGAACGCCTTTCGCCGTTCTCGCCAAAGCCGGGAATATTCTCTCAAAATTTTCGGGTGAGTGAGAACGAGACGCCATTGAATCGATCGCCGCGGGCTACGATGCGATCCGCTGCGCTTCGGAAGTAAGATCGGACTCTCGGAAAAACCGGCGCTGACGCCAGGCTCAAAGCGCGATCCACGCCGTCTTCAGTTCCAAATATTTCTCCAGCGCGTGAAGCGACTTGTCGCGGCCGAAACCGGACTGTTTGACGCCGCCGAGCGGCACGGTGATGTCGGCGCCGCCATAGGTGTTGACGTGGACGACGCCGGCATTGATGGCGCGCACCATGCGGTGTGCTGTGGAGAGGTTGGCGGTCCACACCGCCGAGGCGAGCCCGTAGACGGTCGAATTGGCAAGCCGCACCGCCTCCTCCTCGGTCTCGAAGCGCATGACGCCGAGCACTGGCCCGAACACCTCCTCGCGCGCAAGCTGCATGTCTTGCGTGACATTCTCGAAGATCGTCGGCGCCATGTAGCTGCCGCCGGTCTCGGTCAGAATCCGCTCGCCACCGGTGACCAGCTGGGCGCCTTCTTCGGTGGCTCTGGCGACGAAACCGAGATTCTTGTTCAGTTGCTCGGCGCTCGACACGGCGCCGACATCGCTGGTGAGATCGAGCGGATCGCCGACTTTGAGCCGCGTGGTTGCCGCGACAAGTTCGTCCATGAACCGATCATAGACCGCTGACTGGACCAGAAGCCGCGAGCCGGCGACGCAGACCTGGCCGGAATTGCGAAAAATGCCGTTGGCCGAGACGACCGCCGCCTGTTTCAGGTCGGGAGCATCGGCAAAGACGATGTTGGGCGACTTGCCGCCGAGTTCGAGGAAGACGCGCTTCAGATTGGAGCGAGCGGAATATTCGAGCAGCCGTCGGCCGACCGGCCCCGAGCCGGTGAAGGCGATGGCGTCGACATCCATATGCAGGCCGAGCGCTTCGCCGGTGACCGCGCCACGGCCGGTGACGACATTGAGCACACCGGCGGGAAGTCCGGCCTCGCTTGCCAATTCGGCCAGCTGCAGCAGCGTCAGCGAAGCGATCTCCGGCGGCTTGACCACCACGCAATTGCCGGCGGCAAGTGCGGGCGCGATCTTCCAGGCGCCGATCATCAGCGGAAAGTTCCACGGCACGATGACGCCGACGACGCCGAGCGGCTCCTTGTGGATCAGTCCGAGCACATTGTCGGCCGTTGGCGCGATCTCGCCGTAGACCTTGTCGATCGCCTCGGCATAGTAGCGGATGGTGCCGGCGGCCGAGAGCGGTTCGGCCTTGTAGGCCATGCCGATCTCGGTGCCATTGTCGCGCACGCCGAGCACGGCGAGCTCGTCGGCATGCTTTTCGACCAGCTCGGCGAATTTCGTCAGCACCTTCTTGCGAAAGGCTGGCGCTGATCGCGACCACGAGCCCTTCTCGAACGCCTTGCGCGCCGACTTCACGGCGCGGTCGATATCGGCGGCGTTGCCGTCGGCGATGCTGGCGAACGGCCGGCCGTCGATCGGCGACGTCACCGGCAGGCTTGCGCCGCTTGTTGCCTCGATCTGCACGCCATCGATGAACAGGCCCCGTGCGCCGATCTCCGTCCTGCGCAGCGTGTCGATGGCATTCTGACTGATCATGGGTGACGGACTCCCAGGCAAACATGCAATGTGGTTGGCGCGCGGAATTCCCAGCCGCGAAACACCGGCTCCTTGCCAGGCACAAGGCTGAGATCGGGGAAGCGCAGGAGCAACAGCCTCACCGCAAGGCACATCTGCTCGCGTGCGAAAAACCGGCCCGAACAGAAATGATGGCCGAAGCCGAAAGCGGCATGGTTGCCTTCGTCGCGGTTGATGTCGAAGCGGTCTGGATCGGCAAAGCGGCTCTCGTCACGGCTTGCCGAGGAGACAAGTGCGGCAACCGCGGCACCGGCTGGAATCGTCACGCCGCCCAGCTCGACCGCCC
>NZ_RZPQ01000473.1:0-4640 GCF_003999135.1 Mesorhizobium sp. M7A.F.Ca.CA.004.06.1.1
CGCCGGCCTGCTCGTCACCACCGAAGCCATGATCGCGGAGGCTCCGAAGAAGGAGTCGGCTGGCGGCGGCGGCATGCCTGGCGGCATGGGCGGCGGCATGGGCGGCATGGGCGGCATGGACTTCTAATCCAGCCAATCTGGCTAAGCTTACGGAAAGGGCGCCGAAAGGCGCCCTTTTTGTTCTGCCAGGACGTTTACTTCACTAATAGCACTGCCAGGACTTGAATTGGGGCGACACACCGCGCGGAACGCTTGGCGCGACATTGAACTAATGTTTCCGCTGGCATCAGGCGCGTCGCGACATCAGGACCCCGGCGATGATGGTATCTCGGCCGCGGAAATCGCCGTGTCGCGATTGCGGCCTGCTCCAGCGAGCACCGCCTGCTCGATCAGCGCTGCGACCTCATCGGCCACAGCCTGCACCGGGGCGCGGTCGTGGGTGGCGCGGGCGATCACCATCAGCCCCTCCAGCGACGATTCGACCAGCAGTGCCAATGCATGCGCGCGGCGCTCGGGCACCCCTGCCCTGACGAAGGCGTCCCGCAGCAGGCCTATCCACTGTTCGAAGGCCGAGCGGCACAACTCCGCCAGTTCCGGCACGTCGGTGGGCGAGTCCAGCACGACAGGCGCGATCGGACAGCCGAGCGAAAACTGGTTGTCTTCCAGCATGCGTCCCACCGACTGGTAGATATGATGGACAGCCACCGCCGGATACTTTTCGGCAGCCAGCGCTTCGCCCAGCCTCTCCGTCACGTCGGCAACGCTGGCCCGCGTCACCTCGATGACCAGTTGGTCCTTGCCGCCGGGAAAATGAAAATAGAGCGAGCCCCGCGGTGCGCCGCTGGCGCTCAATATGTCGTTGAGCGAGGTGCCGTGATAGCCGCGCTGCCTGAGCAGCAGCCCAGTCGTCTCGAGTATGCGGGTGCGGGTGTCGTTGGCCATGTCAACCTCTGTCAGCAGGAATCATTATAGGCCTTGCGCAAAATATGACAATCGGTCTACATAATATGTAGACCAGTCTATATATTTCTCGGGAGAACGACATGCGGAGCTACCGTCTCGAAGGGTCTGGGACCGAACCCCTGATGCTGCGCGACACGGCGCAGCCGGAGCCGAGGCCGCATGAGATCGTGGCGCGCGTTCGCGCCACCTCGCTCAACCGGCGCGATACGATGATCCTCAACGGCACCTATCCGCTGCCGCCGCGCCAAGGCGTCCGCTGAGCGACGGGGCCGGTGACATTGTCGCCATCGGCGATACCGTCACCCGCTTTGCCGTAGGCGACCGCGTGACCGGCAGCTATTCCCCCGATGGATCGACGGCCGCATCCATGCCGGCCTCGTCGACCAACTCGGCTGCACGCTGGATGGCATGCTGACCGAATACGCCGTTCTCGACGAACAATGGGCGGTGCGCTTGCCCGATCATCTCGACTGGCATGAGGCGGCAACGCTGACCTGTGCCGGCCTGACCGGCTGGAATGCCGTGACGGGCGCCGGAATTCCGAAGCCCGGCCAATGGGTTCTGGTCGTCGGCTCGGGCGGCGTCTCGCTCTTTGCACTGCAGTTCGCCAAGCTGCTCGGCTGCCATGTCGCCGCCGTCACCTCGCGCGGTGAGAAAGCCGACAGGCTGCGGGCGCTGGGCGCCGACCTGGTGATTTCGACATCGGATATGCCGCAATGGGGCGCGACCGTCCGCGACCAGACCGGCGGCATCGATCTCGTCATCGAGACCGGTGGCCCGGCGACCTTCGCCCAGTCGCTGATCGCCAGCACGCTTTACGGGCACATCGTGCTCTTGACGCTGCAGGATGCGAAAGGCGGATCGATCCAGTTGCCGGCGGCACTCTACCAGCGCAGCCTCGCCACCATCAGCCGCCTGTTCGTCGGCAACCGGACCAATCTCGAAGCCATGCTGCGCGCCGTCTCGCAGCATCGCCTGCGGCCCGTCATCGACAAGGTCTTCGCCTTCACCGAGGCCGGCGATGCCTACCGCTATTTCCAGCAGGGCGACGTCTTCGGGAAGGTGATCATCGACGGCGCCTGACCCATCAAGTCCTCAAACCAAGGGAGAACGACAATGACAATTCGTGAAGCCTCGGCCAAATGGCAAGGCACGCTGAAGGAAGGGGCGGGCCGGCTGCGGCTCGGCAGCGGCGTCTTCGAAGGCGCCTATTCCTTCCCGTCGCGCTTCGAGAACGGTCCGGGCACCAACCCGGAAGAGCTGATCGCCGCAGCGCATGCAGGCTGCTTCTCGATGGCGCTGAGCGCCATACTGGGCGGCGCCGGCCATGTTGCCCGCAATATCCACACGATCGCCAAGGTGCATCTCGGCGCGACCGCGGCCGGGCCGACGATCACCCGTATCGAACTCGAAACCGAGGTGGAGGCCGCAGGACTCGCCGCAGATGAATTCGAGCGCCTTGCACAGTCCGCCAAGGCGGGCTGCCTCGTCTCGCGGGCCCTTGCCGGCGTGTCTCAGATCACCCTCAAGGCAACGCTCGTTGAAGCCACCAAAGGCCAATGAAGCCAGGAGGAAGAAGATGACACAGGAGCTTGTCATGGACGCAACCGCGTACGATCTGTCCCAGCAGACGGCCGAGATCATGCGGCGCTACAACGACGTATTCCAACGCCATGATCCCTCGGCACTCGCCGAACTGGTGGCTGAGGATTGCGTGATCGAGAACACCGCGCCGGCGCCGGACGGCGCTCGTTTTGCCGGACAAGCGGCGTGCGTCGGGCTTTGGACGGCGATCGCGACTCAGGCCGGCACGCGCTTCGATGTCGAGGAAACCTTCGTTGCCGGCGACCGGGCAACGATCCGCTGGCGCTATTTCATGGCCGACGGCAATTCGCTGCGCGGCGTCAACCTCATGCGCGTGACCGACGGGCGGATCGTCGAAGCGATGGGCTATGTGAAGGGGTAGCGCGCCCGAGCAATTTCCCAAAGGGCATCGCCCGGAACAGCGCAACAAGGCGAGCGGATCAGCAAGACTGAGCCGCTCCCCGTGGCTCTACCGATCCGCCAGCGCCAGCTTCGCGCCAAGCATGACGAAGGCGCCGGCGAAAGTCCGGCGCATCCAGGTCAACACCATTGGCCGCGAGACGACGTGGCTGCGGATCGAGGCGGCGAAGATGCCGTAGCCGACGAAAACCACGAAGGTCAAAAGCATGAAGACGGAACTCAGCTCCAGCATCTTCGACAGCGCGTTGGGCTCCGTGGTGCTGACGAATTGCGGCAGGAAGGCGAAGAAGAAGATCGAAAGTTTCGGATTGAGCACGTTGACGAGGATGCCGGTGGCAATCACCTTGCCGGCCGAACGCGGCGTCACATCCTGGTCGACGCTGAGGCCACCATTTTCCTTGAGTGTGTTCCAGGCCATGTAGAGCAGGTAGGCGACGCCGAGATATTTCAGCGTCTCGAAGGCGAGCGCACTGGTGTGCAGCAGCGCCGCCAGGCCAGTGATGGCAGCGGCCATGTGCGGGATGATGCCGAGCGTGCAGCCGAAGGCGGCGATGACGCTGGCTCGCGCACCGCGCGAGAGGCCGGCGCTCAGCGTGTAGAGAACGCCGGTGCCGGGCGAAGCCACGACAATCAGGGACGTCAACAGAAATTCGATGCTCACGATGGTTCCTCCGGCACCCTACCCAACCAGGAAGGTATCGGGCTGCGGGTCGGCGCACAAGCGGAGGCGATTGGAGATTGGCTACACCGGTAACCCGAGCGCCTGGCGTGCCATCAGGCACTCCTCGTCGCCGGGCATGCAGGCGCGACAGACATCCGGCCGGACGTCGTAGATGCCGCAAGCGGTCGACTTGCCGATCTCGCCGGACAGCGCCGAGCAGCGCACGCCCTCGCAGCGCATGCCTGACAGGTCAGATGCGACATATTTTTCCGGGATACGGTCGAGCTGTGCGTCATCCTCGGTGGAAAAGCGCGGCCACTCGGCCGAATAGGAACAGCAGGCACCGCAGCTTTGGCAATCGAAGGTGCCGTGTTGCGACGACAAAACGCTCGCGGCGGCCCCCAGGGCGGACAGCCCCGGCGCGGCGGGGTTTTGATCGGCGTCTTGCGGCAAGGCGCTATTTCTTCTTAGCCGTCTCGCCCTTCGAATCCGCCGGCGACTTGAACAGATCGGTCGCGGCCTCGGTGGCGTCGCCGGCTTTCGGCGCGGCAACCGGCTTGGCCGGTTTTGCCGCAGCACCCGAGGCTGCCGTCTGATCCTTGGAGGAGAATTTTATGGCCATGTCAGTCCTCGTCGGCGAAGCGCGATGATGGGGCGCGCGGATTGCGCAGGCGGCCGATCAGCGCCGAAACGGCCGTGATGTTCATTTCCTCGGGCGACCAGTTTTTCACCGCCTCGATGTGATGGGCCGCCAGCTCGCGATGCGTGCTGCCGCTGTAGGCGGCGTCCTGATAAGTCACCCGCTCATGGGTCTTGGCGTCTTCGCGGACATATTCGATCAGGTAGTTCGGGCATTCGGCGCGGCCACGCACGCCGACGCGCACCTGGGCATCACCGTGGGCACGCTTGCAGCGTTCGAGCTTTTCCAGCACACGCCGGACGAATTCGACCGGCTTGTCGAGGCCTTCGACCATATCGGCAATGGTTGCGTCGGCGGCGATCGGGGTTGGCG
>NZ_RZPQ01000474.1:0-4639 GCF_003999135.1 Mesorhizobium sp. M7A.F.Ca.CA.004.06.1.1
CAAAAAAGCCGAGCCCCATGGCGCAGACGCCGACCAGGCCGCGGGCGATGTGGTTGAACGGACGCTTGGTGGTGAAGGCAGTGCCGAGTTCTTTCCTGAAGGCCAGGAAGGCGATGATCGGGAAAATAGCGAAGAAAGAGCGGAAGAAGACAATCTGGCCGGCCGGAACCGTGCCTGCGGCTTTGATGCAGGTCTGCATGCCGACGAAGACCGCCACCGACACGATCTTGAACATGATGCCGGTTAGCGTGTCGTGCCCGCCGGCATCACCGCTGGCTGTGGCCGGGGGGCTGCCGGGGCCTGCTGTCACGCTCCCGACGCTTCTCGGATGGTCGCCCAGATACGCGCCGGCGTTGCCGGCATGTCGATGTGCTTGACGCCATAAGCGCGCCAGAGCGCGTCGGTCACCGCATTGAGCGCCGCCGGGGTCGAGCCGATGGTGCCGGCCTCGCCCGCGCCCTTGATGCCGAGTGCATTGGTGGTCGAAGGCACGTTGCGGGTCTCGAAATGGAAGAACGGGAAATTGTCGGCGCGCGGCATGGCGTAATCCATGAAGCTCGCCGTCAAAAGCTGTCCGTCCTCGCCATAGATGGTGTCCTCGGTCAGTGCCTGGCCGATGCCTTGCACGACGCCGCCATGCACCTGGCCGGCGAGCAGGATCGGGTTCACGGTGACGCCGAAATCGTCGACGATGGTGTAGCGGACGATCTCGGTCGCGCCGGTGTCGGGATCGATCTCGACCTCGCAGATATGAGTGCCGTTGGGATAGGTGCATTCGTCCTGCACGAACTCGCCAAAGCCCTTGAGATCATCCGGCGTCTTGGCGGCCTTGGCGATGGCGGAAAAATCGATCGAGCGATCGGTGCCGACGATGCGGGCAACACCATCAGACAGCTCAATGTCGCCGGCCGAGGCTTCAAGCTCGTCGGCGGCGATGCGCTTGATCTTGTTGGCCAGATCCTCGCCCGCGCGGGAAGCCGATACACCCCCCAGCGGTATGGAGCGCGAGCCGCCGGTGCCGCCGCCGGCTTTCAATTCATCGGTATCGCCCTGGCGGACATGGATCTTGTCGATGTCGAGATTGAGCTTTTCCGACAGGAACTGCGCATAGGCGGTGGCATGCCCCTGCCCGTTGGTCTGGGTGCCGATCTTCAGCGTCACCGTGCCATCGCCGTTGAGTTCGACGAAGGCCGGTTCGGAGCCCGGAAAGGCACAGGCCTCGATATAGGTCGCCATGCCGAGGCCGCGGATTTTTCCGCCGGCCTTCGATTGCGCCAGCCGCTCGGGAAACGCTTTCCATTCGGATTGCTCAATAGCGCGCTCCATATGGCCTTCGAATTCACCGGTGTCGTAGAGGCGGCCGGTTTGCGTCCGGTAGGGAAATTGCTCCGGCCGGATGAAGTTGCGGCGGCGGATCTCCTCGACAGGCAGGCGGAGATCGTGGGCGCAGGCATCGACCAGCTTTTCCAACAGGAACGCCGCTTCCGGCCGGCCGGCACCGCGATAGGCATCGACCGGGCAGGTGTTGGTGTAAAGGCCGGTGACCGAGACATCGAGCGCCTGGATATCGTAGACACCGGTCGACATGGTGACGCCGATATAGGGGATGAACGGGCCGTATTGCGAGATATAGGCGCCGATGTTGGCGAGCAGGTCCACCTTCATGCCGAGAAAGCGGCCGTCCTTGTCGAGCGCCATCTCGGCCGTGACGAAATTGTCGCGGCCTTGCGCGTCGGTCAGGAAGTGCTCCGTGCGGTCACCGGCCCATTTCACCGGGCGGCCAAGCCGCTTTGCCGCTTCCAGCACCAGCGGATATTCGCGGTAGACGAAGCTCTTCGGCCCGAAACCACCGCCGACATCAGGCGTGATGACGCGCAGCTGGTCCTTCTTGATCTTGAACACGCTGGCCAGGATATACTGCATGGAGTGCACGCCTTGCGACCCGGTGGTCAGCACGAAGCGCTTCTCCTCGACGTTCCATTCGCCGATCGCGGAGCGCGGCTCCATGTAGTTGCACACCAGCCGGTTGTTGACGAACTCGATGCGGGTGACATGGGCGGCCTTGGCGAAAGCCGCTTCGCTCTTTTTCTTGTCGCCCATGTGGTAGCTGAAGGCGCGGTTGGAACCAAGCTCCGGCCAGACCAGCGGCGTGCCTTCGGCCAATGCCGTTGCCGTCCCGGAGGCCGCATCTTCGCCGTCATAGTCGACATCGATCAGTTCGGCGGCATCCTGCGCCAAGGCTCGGCTGTCGGCGACGACGAAGGCAATGGCATCGCCGACATAGTTGACGCGGTCGCCGCACAGGATCGGGATGTCGCGCGTCGGAGCCTTGGTGCCGTCCGGCTGTTCCTGCATGACGCCGGATTTCAGATCGCCGAGATGGGCAAGATCCTTGCCGGTCAGCACCAGATGGACGCCAGGTGCCGTCTTCGCCGCCTCGGTCGAACCGATGGTGAAGCTGGCCTTGGCGACCGGCGAGCGCAGGACATAGCCATGCAGGACGCCAGCCGGCTGGATGTCGTCGGTATAGCGGCCCTGGCCCTGGATGAAGGCGGCATCCTCGCGCCGCAGCACGGATGCGCCCATGCCGAATTTCGGTGTGACGACGGTCATGGGTGCCTCGTGATGATGACAGGAGAAGGAACGCCTGAAATAGGCATTGCCTCAGTTTTGTCGAGGGGCCGTTTCGTGTAAAGAGCGCGGACTTCAAATTTCTTGGACCAGCGGACACAATCCGCCGCCAACGCAATCGACAGGAAAACCCACGGAATGCGCACGGACACCGGCCAGGTCTTCAAACTCGAAGACTATCGCCCCAACGACTACCTCATTCCGAAAACCGACCTTACCTTCCGCCTTTCGCCAGACGCAACGCGTGTCACCGCCGTCCTCACGATAGAGCGTCGTGACGACGTCTCCCTGTCGGCACCGTTGGTGCTCGACGGCGACGGGCTGACGCTCAAGCGCATCGAGATCGACGGCAAGAAGGTAAAACCGGCGGATCTGCTGGCGACGCCTGACCGGTTGACAATCCTCAAGCCTCCGGCGGCACGTCGCTTCCAGTTGCTCATAGAGACCGAGGTGGCGCCGGCGGGCAACGAAGCCCTGATGGGCCTCTACCGCTCGAGCAATGTCTACTGCACGCAATGCGAAGCGGAGGGCTTTCGCCGCATCACCTATTTCCTCGATCGTCCCGACATCCTGTCCGTCTACACGGTGCGCATAGAAGCAATGCGTGACGAAGCGCCGCTGCTCCTGTCCAACGGCAACCTGGTCGACAGGGGCGACCTCGGCGACGGCTGGCACTATGCAGTGTGGCACGACCCTTTTCCCAAGCCATCCTATTTGTTCGCGCTGGTGGCCGGCAATCTCGGCCAGCTTGCAGACAGTTTCGTCACGCTGTCGGGCCGCACGGTCGAACTCGGCATCTATGTCGAGCCCGGCAAGGAGAAGCTGGCCGGCTACGCGATGGATGCCCTGAAGCGGTCGATGAAATGGGACGAAGAGGCATTCGGCCGCGAATACGATCTCGACGTCTTCAACATCGTCGCCGTGTCCGACTTCAACATGGGAGCGATGGAGAACAAGGGCCTCAACATCTTCAACGACAAATATGTGCTGGCCGACCGGGAGACCGCGACGGACGCCGATTTCGCCAATATCGAGGCGATCATCGCGCATGAGTATTTCCACAATTGGACAGGCAACAGAATCACTTGCCGCGACTGGTTCCAGCTCTGCCTGAAGGAAGGCCTGACGGTTTTCCGCGACCACGAATTCTCCGCCGACCAGCGCTCGCGCGCGGTCAAGCGCATCGCCGAAGTGCGCACCTTGCGCGCCCACCAGTTTCCCGAGGACCAGGGCCCACTGGCGCATCCAGTGCGGCCGCGCCGCTACCGCGAGATCAACAATTTCTACACCGCCACGGTCTACGAGAAGGGCTCTGAAGTGGTGCGCATGATCCGCACAATTCTCGGTGCCGACGTCTTTCGCGCCGGCATGGACCTCTATTTCGAGCGGCACGACGGTGACGCGGCGACGATCGAGGATTTCATCAAGGTGTTCGAGGATGCGTCCGGCCGCGACCTGTCGCAGTTCGCGCTCTGGTATCATCAGGCAGGCACGCCGAACCTGACGATCAGTTCGACGCACAATCCGGCGGCGCAGGAATTCACGCTCGAAATCGAGCAGTCGGTACCGCCGACACCCTCCGAAAGCCGCAAGCGGCTGATGCACATCCCGCTGGCTTTCGGCCTGATCGGCGCCGGCGGCAAGCCTGTGCCATATAGCGGCGTCGAAGGCGCCAGCGTCGAGGACGGCGTCATCCATATCCGCAAGCGTCGCCACATGGTGCGGTTTTCAGGCGTCACCGAGCGCCCGGCCGTGTCGCTCAACCGCGGCTTTTCGGCGCCGGTGACATTGTCCGTCGAGCAGAAAGCCGACGACCAGTTCTTTCTCGCCCGCCATGACAGCGACGCCTTCTCGCGCTGGCAGGCCTTCAATACATTGCTGACCGATGCACTGATCACCGCCTTCCGCGAGATCCTCGGCGGCAAGCAGCCGGCCTTTGCACCGCGGCTGATCGAACTCGCCGGCAGCATCGCCGGCGACGAGACCCTGGAGCCGGCCTATCGAGCAC
>NZ_RZPQ01000475.1:0-4637 GCF_003999135.1 Mesorhizobium sp. M7A.F.Ca.CA.004.06.1.1
ATACTCAGCCGATATCAGAGCCCGGATGGCGCGCTCGGCCTCGCGATCGGCCTCGGCGACCGGATCAAAACTGCCCTGTTCCTTGTTGGCGACCGCACCTTGGGCACGAAAGCGCGGCAAGGTCTCCGCCGCTGCCGCCTGCGCGATGCGACGCATGAAATCGATGCTGATGTCCAACTGATTCTCCCGCGTTGCAGCATGCCCGAGCCCGGCTTTGCCGCCAATTTCGTGCCAAAACAAGGGTGTCGAGGATTTTTCCGCGACGGCATCTGTTGCCTGGATGTCACACAGGCGCCATCGAAACGCAATTTCCACATCAGAGTGAATTAAAAAAGGCTGAAGGTCGCTTGACATTTGTGCAGCGCACAATACCCTCAATCTCGGACAGGGTTTCCTGTCCATGCCCTCCTTGGGCGTTTCCTCCCTAGACTTCGACCGTATCGTGCAAACGATGCGGTCTTTTTTTATGGCGCCATTCAGTCCGCGGCCAGCGGCAGGTTGTTCACTCCGCGGCCAGTGGCAGGTCGATGAAATGATGGTCGGGCATCGACATCAGGTCGGCTGAGAACCGCGTCAGATCGTCGGCCAGCGCATCGAAGCCGGCAGCCTTCTCGAACGTCCGCTCGTTCATATAGAGCCCCCGGTTGACCTCGATCTGCAGCGCGTGCAGATGGCGCGCCGGGCGGCCATAGTGCTCGGTGATGAAGCCGCCGGCATAGGGCTTGTTGTGGGCAACCGAATAGCCCATGGCGCTGAGCAGGCCGATCGCGGTCTCGGTCAGGGCGGCCGTTGCCGAGATGCCGAAACGATCGCCGATGATGAAGTCGGGCCGCTGGCCGCTGTCGCCAACCCGGATGCTCGCCGGCATCGAATGACAGTCGATCAGCACGGCAAAGCCGAACCGCGCATGGGTTCTGGTCAACAGCCGCTTCAGCGTCTCGTGATAGGGCTTGTAGACGGCCTCGATGCGGGCGACCGCTTCGGCCAGCGGCAAGCGGCCGGAATAGATGTCGAGCCCCTCGCCGACCAGCTTCGGCACCGTGCCCAGCCCGCCGGCCACCCGTGCCGAGCGGATGTTGCAGAAGGACGGCACCGGCTCGGCGAACATGCGCGGATCAAGCTCCCACGGTTCACGGTTGACGTCGAGATAGGCCCTCGGGAAATTCGCCGCCAGCAGCGGTGCGCCGAGCGCGACGGTCCCGCCGAACAGCTCATCGACGTAGCAGTCCTCGGACCGGCGGATGGCGTTGCGGTCCAGCCTTGCCATGGCAAGGAAGCGCTCCGGATAGTAGCGGCCGCTATGCGGTGAGTTGAAGAGGAAGGGGACGCGCTGCTCGACGCCCGACCGGATTTCGAAGGGTGGAAAGACCGAAAAATCCTCGGCTGCCGTCTTCAATTTGAACGAACCCGAAAACACCAGTGCATCATGATGTGAAAGTGCCACCTTGCAAGCCTCGTGTCCAGCATTTCGGCCACAGCACACGCCCGGCAAATATGGATCATCCCCGTCAGCGTTCACTTGATGTTTACCCTCACCTCCTCATATACAGGATGGTTAACGGGCTTGCCCAACGGCAACCTCGGGCGGGTGATTCGGACGGGATATCATGGCACGCATTCTTCTGGCGGAAGACGACGACGATATGCGTCGGTTCCTCGTCAAGGCGCTGGAGCGCGCCGGTTACCAGGTCAGTGATTTCGACAATGGCGCCAGCGCCTATGAGCGGCTGCGCGAGGAGCCTTTCTCGCTGCTGTTGACCGACATCGTCATGCCGGAGATGGACGGCATCGAACTGGCGCGGCGTGCCACAGAGATCGATCCTGATCTGAAAGTCATGTTCATCACCGGTTTCGCCGCCGTTGCGCTGAACCCGGATTCCAAGGCGCCGAAAGACGCCAAGGTGCTGTCGAAGCCCTTCCACCTGCGCGACCTCGTCAACGAGGTCGAGAAGATGCTGCAGGCGGCCTGAGCCCTTTTCTAGGCGAGGCGCCGCACCTCTTCGCCACTGCGGCGAGACGACGCCTTCTTTCCTTTTTCCTGCTATTGACGCGCTGGATCAAAAATGGTGTATGCGCGGCTTCGGATGGGCGTGTAGCTCAGCGGGAGAGCACTGCATTGACATTGCAGGGGTCACAGGTTCAATCCCTGTCACGCCCACCATCCAACCAGACAAGCAGATCTTGCATCGGCATTTCCCGGCTGGTTCCCCAGAGGTAGAGCGGTTCGCATAGGTTGACTTATAGCCTGCACCTGGCGCAACGCCGCATGCAGTGCTTGAGCTTGGCGAACGGTTTGTCGATTTGGGCTGAGGTCCGGACTATAGGGGCAGGAAGAAGAGCCCTTGCGAAGCCAGCCTACTGGTCATCGTCATCGCCATTGTCTGGATTGTCGACCAAACATCCCGCGCCGTGACACCCTTGGTAATTGCCTTGAGTGTCGAAATTCGGATTGCCGTCCTTGTCGTAACTCGGCCTTGGGTCGATGTAGCTGTCGTTCTTTCGACGCGCTTCCTTGCGATCCTTGTCTCTCTGTTCCTGCGCGGCTATGCGATCCATTGAGCGCTGCTCGTCTTCTGAACGTTGTGAAGTCTGTTGCATCATGCAGTCGGCAAACCTGTTGGTTCCTGGCCTATAGCCGTAAGAAGCGCACTGTTGCTGATCCATTGCGCGCTGATCCTCAGCGCTGACGCAACCAGCAACCGCCAACGGCACAAGCGCGATCA
The DNA here is from genome assembly GCF_003999135.1 of Mesorhizobium sp. M7A.F.Ca.CA.004.06.1.1. Taxonomy (NCBI): domain Bacteria; kingdom Pseudomonadati; phylum Pseudomonadota; class Alphaproteobacteria; order Hyphomicrobiales; family Phyllobacteriaceae; genus Mesorhizobium; species Mesorhizobium sp. M7A.F.Ca.CA.004.06.1.1. The sequence goes on from NZ_RZPQ01000475.1 coordinate 2,724, forward strand.
GCACATATCTCATCTTGAAATTCGGCATTTTGTCACTCCAGATCATTCTGATGGCACCGGGCAAGAGAGGTCACCCTCCTGGCAGTTCAGGTAGGCCCTCAACTGCCTGGTGCGAGCCTTGGTCAGTTCAGCTTGACAAGCAGCGGCAACCATCGGCGCCGCGGAGCCACCATCGTCACCGCTGGATTGAAACGTGCATTCGGCGTTGCGGAACGCAATCCACGCTCTCTGCGCTTTCACCAACCGTGCCTTGCCGTCGGAATCATCCGTAAGCCGCTTCTGGATTTGCTTGAAGGTTTGGTTCAACGCCTGATCGGCTCTTTTGAAGTCCGAAGCTGGATCAGCCAGAGCCGCAGTGGCGGCGAACGACAGCATGGCGACGCCAGCAAGTAGAAAACGCATGATTGTATCCCCGGAATGAAAACAACCACAAGTAAGCACGCATGGGGGCAGCCGACAAGCACCGAAAAACCGTATAGTAAGCAAAGGGTTGTCGGGTTCAACAACGCAGGACGGACGAGGCTGGGGCCGTGAGGTGATATGCGGGGAATGGCCGCCACAAGCTGACGTCAAGATTTGCCGTTTCGCCATTGTCGTGGGCGGCGCCGGCGAGTTTCGCAACCCGGTCCTGGCAGACCGGACGCCGGACGCAAACGCCGTCGCGGAAAGCTGTGCGCCCGTCCCGGTGCTGACCGGGACGGGCGACGGGCAATCAGATCATTGCGGCTCTGGATCAGGCGTATTTCCCGGCCTGTCGCCGCCGCCCTTGCCTTCACGGCAAGGCTCGCCGATGCCGCAGCATTTGCCGTTGTAGGTGACGCCGGGCTTCAGCTTGTCGCATTCCCTGGGAGCGGTTGTCTTGCAGCCGGCCAGCACCGAAACGGCGATGGCGGCCAAAAGGACGTTTCTTGAAACAGTAAACATCAGACGTTCTCCTTGATGGACCATGTTTGGACACATCGCTTGGTCGCGCCTCGGGAGAAATTGGTTCACAAGAAAATTGCGATCACCGGCGGAATCTTTTTGCGAGCTTGCCTTCGCGTGAAGGCGCATCGCCGATGCCGGGGCATTTTGCCATGCTATGTGGTTTTCGGATTTGATTTATCGCATTGTCTTGTCGGCGTTGCCTGCAACCTGCCGTGACCGATGCAGCAGAACCGTAACAGGACATTCGCAACATTGCAGGCGAGAGACGTTTTCCATGATTGATCGCGTTGGACAATTCAGGGCTTGGTCGCCTCACACTCAGAAATGGTCCAGGATCGAAGCCGGAATGGTTGGCGAAACTGCGCGCATTCCCGAGGCGGTGATCGGGTCTCCTTGCGTGCCGTCATGAGTTCACAGTCCAGAAGGGAAAAACTGTCGCCTTGGCCGAAGATACATCGCGAACTGAACCGTGTGCGCACGCAATTGCAGTCGCCGTGGTCGACATTGGGCAACGCGCTCATTTCCGCAAAGCAGAACGCTGAATACCGACGCGAACTCGGCAAGCGGATCGAAGCCGCCCGCGAGACTTACACGGCGTCGCCGATCTCGCAGATTGCCGACAGCTTCATGCTCGTCCGGATCATCGGCAATGATCTGGAACCGCGACACCGCAAGGGCCAGTCATTCGACAACGTGCTGTTCATTCTGGACAACGAACCGGTCTTCGACGCCTGCGAAAAATTCTGGATCGTCAATCGGATAGTCGACACCGACGAGGAAGCCCGGATCATCGGCCTGCTCGAAAGCCGCCGCCAGAATTTTCACACAATCCCCTTCGAACTCGATGCGTACCGGAAGATATCCTGGGACGTCGACCAGCTTGTTGCCGGCGACCTCAGATTCTCAGAGAAGGGCCGGGCGAGCGGAAAGTCCGCGCTTTACGAAACGCACATCCGCCGCAGCAAGAACCTCTATGTGATGAACAAC
>NZ_RZPQ01000476.1:0-4636 GCF_003999135.1 Mesorhizobium sp. M7A.F.Ca.CA.004.06.1.1
GGTGGCGGGCGCCGCCATCTTCAAAGGCGGCAGCGTCGAGGCTTACCGTCAGAATATCCAGGCGATCAGGACGGCAGCCGACCACGCAGCCGGCTAACCAGCGCTTTTCCCGCGTTCAGCCCGGCATGCCGGCTAAGGTTCTGGTACCGGCCGAGGCTTGTGATGGTCTGATGCGCAACGGTATCGGATCTGGAGCGGCTGCCTGATTCGGCCTCAAGGGTCCTCACAGCAGACAGTTGATCCCGCGCGCATACAAAAGAACAGAAAGAACAGATTCTCTTGCGTGCATACAAAACATGTTAAGTTCCCGCAGGTTGTGAAAATGCGCGGAATTACAGCATTGAGCTCCAGATGCCGCATATTCCTTCGAGCTAAAGTACAATAACGTGATCTTGTGCTTGAGCAGGCGAATGCTCGCACTGTATGGTACAAGTACGAGAAGGCGAATGCTTTCGGACTCGAATCGCCCAGGACAAGTCTTGGGGACAAGGAGTCGCTATGACATACGGAGCTGCCAATCTGAACGACGACGCTGCGGGACCGAAGAGTACGCTTGCCAGTACGGTCTATCAGCAATTGCGGGACGATCTTCTCGGGGGTGTTCTTGAGGCCGAGAGCAAGCTGCGGGTGGAATGGGTGGTCTCCAAATATGGAGCCGGCGCCTCGCCTGTCCGCGAAGCTCTCAATCGCCTCGCCTCGGAAGGACTTCTCGGCCGGCACGACCAGCGCGGCTTCTTCATCATGCCGGTCAGTGCGTCGGAACTCGAGGAGCTGACGCGCACCCGCTGCTGGCTCGAGGAGCGGGCGCTTCGCGAATCCATCGCCCACCGCACCGCCGAATGGGAAGAACAGCTCGTGCTGGCGCTGCATCGCCTGGGACGCGCGTCACGTCTGTCTCCGCAGGCTCTCTTTTCGCTCAATCCCGATTGGGAGAGGCTGCATCGTATCTTCCACAGGGTGTTGATTTCGGCCTGCCGGTCGCAATGGCTGGTGGGGTTTTGCGACCAGCTCTCCGATCACGCCTATCGCTACCGGCAAATGGCCAATGATGGCGAGGGCGTCCAGCGCGACGATTTCGGCGAGCATCGCCTGATCGCCGAATGTGCCCTGGACGGCAATGCCGACGGTGCCGTCGAGGCACTGCTCAACCATTACCAGTTGACTGCCGCCATGTGCATGAAGCGCTTCGAGCAGGACGACGAAACGAAGGAACTCGCCGGCAAACGCGCTCGGCGATAACAGCCGATTCCCGGCGGGCTCTTGCGCTCGTTTCTTGCTCGCACTCTGCGTCGGCGAGGCTGGCGTGAACCGCTGTCGGCGGGCTTGACGGCGCGGCCAAGAACCGCGAACCCTCGCCGCCGAGGCATGCCGCGACAGGCGCATGCTCAGCGCCGCCGCACCCAGGGATGTCTTCATGAGCAATCATCTGTTCGATGCGTTCCGGTCCCGGATGCCGGCGCCAGCGCGCTTGCTGATGGAAACCGATGATGGGCGCTCGCTCACCTATGGCGATATGCTGGCCCGCTCGGCGCAGCTTGCGCATGCGCTCCTGCAACTCGATGTCGAACCCGGTGACCGCGTTGCCGTGCAGGTCGAGAAGAGCCCGGAAGCGGTCCTGCTCTATCTCGCCTGCCTGCGAGCCGGCGCCGTCTTCCTGCCGCTCAACACCGCCTACACATTGGCCGAGCTGGAGTATTTCTTCGGCGACGCAGAGCCACGCCTGGTCGTCTGCGATCCGGCAAGAGCGGCCGACGTCGGCGCGCTGGCGAAAAAGTCGGGCGCCGTCACCGTCACGCTCGGCCGCGACGGCCGGGGATCGCTGCCCGATCGAGCCTCGCGGCTGCCGATGGATTTTCATGACGTAGCGCGTGGGCCGGATGACCTCGCGGCGATCCTCTACACGTCGGGAACCACCGGCCGTTCGAAAGGCGCCATGCTCAGCCACGAGAACCTTGCTTCGAACGCGCGCGTGCTGGTCGAGCACTGGCGTTTCACTGGAGACGACGTGCTGATCCACGCATTGCCGATCTTCCACACGCACGGCCTGTTCGTCGCCACCAATGTCGTCCTGATGGCCGGCGCCTCGATGCTGTTCGAGCAGAAGTTCGATCCGGCCCGCATCGTCTCGCTGCTGCCGCGCGCCACCGCCCTGATGGGGGTGCCGACCTTCTACGTGCGCCTGCTGCAGCAGGATGGGCTGGACCATGAGGCGGCAAAAAACATCCGTGTGTTCATTTCCGGGTCGGCGCCGCTGCTGGCCGAGACGCATAAGGCCTGGCGCGAGCGCACCGGCCACGCGATCCTCGAACGCTACGGCATGACCGAGACCAACATGAACACCTCGAACCCCTATGAGGGCGAGCGGCGCGCCGGTACCGTCGGTTTCCCCTTGCCCGGGGTCACGCTCCGCATCGCCGATCCCGACAGCGGCGCAGCGCTTGCGCAGGGTGAGGTCGGCATGATCGAGGTCAAAGGCCCCAACGTCTTCGGCGGCTATTGGCGCATGCCGGAGAAGACCAAGGCGGAATTCCGCGCCGACGGTTTTTTCATCACCGGCGATCTCGGCATGATCGACGCCGACGGCTACGTCCACATTGTCGGCCGCGGCAAGGACCTGATCATATCGGGCGGCTACAACATCTATCCGAAGGAACTTGAAAGCGAGATCGACGCGCTCGACGGGGTTAGCGAAAGCGCCGTCATCGGCGTTGCCCATCCGGATTTCGGCGAAGGCGTCACCGCTGTCGTCGTGCGGGCGCCGTCATCGCGGATCACCGATGCCGAAATTCTCGCCGCTATCGCCGGGCGGGTGGCGAAATACAAGCATCCGAAGCGGGTGATCTTCGTCGATGAACTGCCGCGCAACACCATGGGCAAGGTACAGAAGAACCTGCTGCGCGACACCTACAAGGACATATACGCATCATAGTTGTGCGGCGCCTGGGGCAGGGGCGCCTTACTCGCCTTACTCCTTGCGCGACCTTTCGGCCCGACTGCCGGAGCCCCACAAGGCGCGCTTCAGCAGGTTGCGCTTTCGTGGGACGAGGTTGATGTCGCTGACAAGCTTGGCGCCGCCCTCGCGCCGTTCCAAGGTGATCTTGCGGCTATGGAAGGCTTCCAGCTCGGCCCGGTGCGCCACGCTGATGATGGTGACATCAGGCAATTCACGGATCACCGTCGCCATCATGGTGTCCTGGCTCTTCTCGTCGAGCGCCGAGGTTGCTTCATCCAGCACGACGATATCGGGGCGGTGCAACAGCAGGCGCGCGAAGGCGAGACGCTGCTTTTCGCCGCCCGACAGCGTCTGGTCCCATGGCGCTTCTTCCTTGATCCTTTCGGCAAGGTAGGCGAGGCCGACCTTGTCGAGGGCGGCCTTGATCTGCTTGATCGTCCACTTATCCGCCGCCGCGGGATAGGCGACCGCGCGGCGAAGCGTGCCCGAGGGGATGTAGGGGCGTTGCGGCAGCATGAACAGTCGCCTGTCGGCGTGGAAATTGACGCTGCCGCCGCCCCACGGCCACAGGCCCGCGACGGCCCGCACCAGCGTCGACTTGCCCGAGCCGGATTCGCCGGCCACCAGCACCCGCTCACCGGGTTCGATCGCAACCTCGGTCTCCTTGACCACGGCGGTGCCGTCGTCGAGCGTCACGGAGAGATCGTCGAGGCTGAGCATGGCACCGTCATCGGTTTCGCCGTGCTGGATGCGCCCAAGCGCGTCGCTCTGCTCCGCACGCTCGAGCCCGTCGAGCGACATCATCAGCGATGCTATGCGCCGCGCGGAGGCGTTCCAGTCGGCAAGACGCGGGTAGTTGTCGACCAGCCATCCGAACGCGCCTTGCACGATGCCAAAGGCGGACGCTGCCTGCATCACCTCGCCAAGCGTCATTGAGCCTTCGAGGAATTTTGGCGCGCACAGCAGGATCGGCACGACCGGCGCAAACAGGCTCGATCCCTGCGACACCGCCGCCGTGCGCATGTGCTGGCCCGTCAGCAGCGCCCATTGCCTCAGCACATGGCCGAAATTCCTGTCGATGCCGCTGCGCTCCTCTTCCTCGCCGCCCAGCAAGGCGATGCTCTCGCCGTTTTCGCGCACGCGCGTCAGCGTGTAGCGCAGTTCGGCCTCCGCCTGGTTCTTCCGCTCGGAGAGCTGGACGAAATTGCGGCCGATGACCACCATCGCGGTCGAGGTGATGGCGGCATAGATCATCGCGGTGATGACCAGGAAGCCGGGGATGGTGATGCTCTCGCCGCCGATCGGCAAAGTGAGCGCGCCGCCGATGGTCCACAGCACGACGATGAAGGTCGAGGCAGACAGGAACGCGTTGAGGACGCCGGCGATGAAATCGACCGGCGACTCGGTGGCGATGCGCAGATCCTCGGTCATGCGGGCCTCGGGGTTCTGGTGGTCGCCGCCGACGAGATTCAGGTGGTAGTAGCGGCCGCCTGCCAGCCAGCGCGCGATGACCGCGGTGGTCAGCCAGGAACGCCAGCGGCGCTGGATCGTCATGCGCAGGTAGACCTGCGCGACGACAAGGCTGCCGCTGCAGATTACCAGCGGCACGAAGACGGCGCTGAGGAAATAGACGCTGCGGGCGTTGCGCTGCTCGAGGGCATCGAACATCGAACGGTTCCAGAC
>NZ_RZPQ01000477.1:0-4633 GCF_003999135.1 Mesorhizobium sp. M7A.F.Ca.CA.004.06.1.1
TGTACCAACAGGGCGAGTTACAGGTTTTGGCGGGGTAAAATGATGAGTTGCCATCGGTTCGGGGTTGCTTTTACTTTTGTTGCATTCGTCGCAGGGGGCGCCCTGTTCGCCGCGCCCGAGGCTGTAGCTCAGCAAACCTGTTCCTGTCTTGCGCCCGTGCCGGCGTCCGCAGACGCGATAGGTCGTCTTACGCAGGTCCGGGGTAATGTGCAGATGTCCCAGGCCGGCGGCTATGCAGGGGTGGATGCCGAGGCGCCGGTGTATGCGGGCGCGCGCATCATGACCGGGGCGCAGGCGTCTGCTTCGCTGGCTATCGGAGCCAATTGCGCGCTCGATATTCCAGCCAATGCCACCGTCAAGGTCGACCCTATCGAAGGCGGCATGTGCGTTTCGCTTGAGACACCGTCTGCGACGATCGTACCCGCCAGCTCAGAACCTGGCATGCTGCCGGTTCTCTTGGGCGGCGCCGCCGTCGGTGGTGCCGCCGCCCTTATTATCGGCCTGCAGGATGACGACGACGCGGTCAGCCGATAGGCGGGATACGACCCCCGCTGTTTTGCGTAAATTTGTCAAATGCGTCATTCGCCTTCATGCGGGTGACGCGTTTCTATTTTGTCGAGGCGAAGCTTTGCCTCCTCTCAACCAGAAACGCCAATGATCGACCTGCATTCACATATCCTGCCCGGTCTCGATGACGGTTCTCCTGACTTGGCCATGTCGCTGGAGATGGCACGGCTGGCAGTGGCCGACGGTACAACGCATATGGCATGTACGCCGCATGTAATGCCTGGGGTTTATGAGAACGCCACGCCAAAGATTGCCGGGGCTGTTCAGGCGTTAGAACTGGAGCTTCATCGCGCTGCCATACCGCTTACCGTATATGTTGGCGCTGATGTTCATCTCGCGCCTGATCTCCCCGATCGATTGAGGCTTGGTACGGTGCCGACTCTGAACGGATCCCGCTATTTCCTGTTCGAACCGCCACATCACATTTTGCCTCCGCGGCTCGAAGACTTCGCCGCCCGTCTCATAGGGGCCGGCTTCGTGCCGATCCTCACTCATCCAGAGCGGTTGACTTGGATCAAGGCGAATTACGACGTCATCGAGAGGTTGAATACGCTAGGCTGCCTTATTCAGCTCACGGCTGATTCTGTGACGGGGGCCTTTGGACGTACGGCGCTCTACTACTCGGAGAAGCTGCTGGATGAGGGCAGGGTGGATATTGTCGCCTCCGACACCCACGGCGCCAGCCGGCGGCGGCCAGGGCTTTCGCAGGCGGTTGTCGCCATCGCGAACCGGTGTGGGGAAGATGAGGCTTACAACATGGCAGTGAAACGCCCGGACGCGATATTGCAAAATCGGCCGCTCGTGCCCATCGGAAAGCAAAGCCCGAGAAAATCGGGGGGCAGCAGTGCGGGGCGGTTTGGCGGATTGGGCCGGTTGTTTAAGAGCGGGGCTCTTTGATGGGCATTTTCGATCTCGCAAGAAGTCATGCGGGCACCGTGCCCGCTTTGCTCGCATCGCTAGCAATATCTGCCTGCGCAAGCACTTCGTCGACATCGACGTCCTCCACCAGTTCTGTCGATGCGCTGCAGCCGACGGCGTCTTCATCGGCGCTCTCTGGCGGTGGTACGCTGCAGGTGGTCAAGGATCTCCCGCCGCCGCAGAATACCCAGAACGGCAGCGAGCAGCCTCTGTCTGCCAACGATGTGCTCGAGGTCAGTGTGTTTCAGGTCGATAATTTGAACAGAACAGTTCAGGTCGACGCGGGCGGACAGATTTCGCTTCCGCTGATTGGGACCATGACTGCAGCCGGCAAGACCGTTCGTCAGCTCGAGAAGGAAATCGAGACTGCCTACGGTGAAAAGTACTTGCAGTCGCCTGACGTGACGATTTTCGTCAAGGAGTCGATTGGCCAGCGCATCACGGTCGATGGTGAAGTCAACAAGGCCGGCATTTATCCGGTGTCCAGCAGCGCTTCCTTGCTCGACGCGATCGCCCTTGCCGGAGGGTTCAATCCGGTCGGTGATGCCGGCAAGGTCTTCGTCTATCGCAATGTCGGCCAAAACAAGCTGGTCGCAAATTACAATGTCGAGGAAATCCGCGCCGGCAAGAACCGCAACCCGCGCATCTATGGCGGCGACGTGGTCGTCGTTTTTGCTTCGAAGTCGAAAATCGCGATGAACAATTTGAAGGATGCGCTGGGCCTCGCCTCCAGCGCTGCCCGCATTGCGGTCATTCCGTAGACACGGACAACCCCAGGATCACCTCGCGCATGCTCGATCGCAACAGGCAGCCCCAACTTGCCGGACCCGGACATGGCCAGGCCCTGTCCGCGGACTCCTATTACGACGTGCCGCAAAACTACGGTCCCTATGGTCGCGACTATGCGGGCCAGGATGAGGGGTTCAACCCGCTCAAGCTGCTTTTATACATCGTCCAGTATCGCTGGCTGATCGTCATGATGGCGGCGGCCGGGCTCGTTGCCGGCGTCATCGTGACGATGATGCAGACACCAAAATACCTGGCGACGACGCAGCTCGAAGTTCTGGTGCCTTCGGCGAAAGTGTTTCAGGACATTGAGGTCGTTTCCGAAAACAGCGACGTCCGGGCCTTCCTGACCGCTCGGGAGAAGCTGAAGAGCCGGGCATTGGCTCAGCGCGTGGTGTTCCAGCTTGGGCTTAGCGAAAAACCGGATTTTCTGTTTCCGACGCCGAGCTTTTCCCCGAGCAATATTGTCTACCGTGCGTTCGGGATGTCCAAGTCACCCTCCATTGAGGAGAAAACGCCTGAAGAGCGCGAGGCAATTGCGATCAAGCGCATCCAGGAAGATCTGACGGTCAATCTGGTCACCAATACGAGCCTGCTATCGATCACCTTCGTCGATCAAAAGCCGAAATATGCAAGCGACGTTGCCAATCAGGTCGCGCAGAGCTTTATCGATCAACGTCTCGATCAGACCAGCGAGACCTCTGATCTGGCACGGCAGTTCATCCAGGAACAGGTTTTGCAGGTGAAGCAAAAGCTGCAGACCTCCGAAGAGGAACTGGTCACCTATGCAAAAGATGCCGGCATCACGGTTACCGGCGATGACAAATCGCTGATCGGCTCCAACATCGAAGCCCTGAACACCGCCCTGGCCACTGCAATCCAGGAGCGTCTTGATGCGGGGCGGGTGGTCGATCAGATAGAAAAAGGCCGCGGGTCGAGCCTCGGTCCGGTTCTGGAAAGCGAAGGTCTGCAGAAGCTTAGCGAAAAGCTGGCGGATCTGACCAGCCAATATCAGCAGAAATTGGGCATCCTGAAGCCCGGTTTTCCGGAAATGCAGCAATTGCAATCGCAGATCAAGGAACTCCAGCGAATCTACAACAACGGCGTGCTGGCGATAACCGATTCGTTGCGGCTGAAATATCAGGAAGCACAGAACAAGGAAGCCGATCTCAAGTCCAAGCTCGCGGAGATGGAGAGGCAGCAGGTCGTCTTCAACGACAAGAATATCAAATACACGATCCTGAAGCGCGAGGTCGACTCCAACCGGTCGCAGTATGACAGCCTTATCGCCAAGCTGAATGAAGTCGGCGTCAGCTCGGAGCTCAAGACGCAAAGCGCTGCGATAGTCGATTTCGCTTCGCTGCCCACAGCCCCCTATTCTCCACGTCTGAGCATCAACCTTGCAGTCGCTCTCGCGCTTTTCATGGCCCTGGCTGCATCGATCATCTACATCATCGAGTTGCTGAACAACACTTTCACCAACCCGGAGCAGATCGAGAAAGAGCTGGGGCTGGCGATGCTCGGCATCCTGCCGCTTGTCGGTGACCGCGAACTCATAGCCAGCATCGCCGATCAAAAATCCGGGCTCTCCGAGGCCTATCGTTCGCTGCGGACATCGCTGCAGTTCTCCGGTGCGGAGGGCGCGCCGCGATCGCTGCTGGTGACCAGTTCGGAACCGTCGGAAGGCAAGTCGACCACGTCGTTCAAGCTTGGCCAGGATTTCGCGGCACTCGGCGCAAGGGTTCTGCTTGTCGACGGCGATCTCCGCAAACCCAACCTGCACCGGCTGTTCGGCCTCGACAATGCGATCGGGTTGAGCAACCTGCTGACTAATACCGTTCGCAAGGACGATCTGCCGGGCATTTTCAGACCGACGAAATACCCTAATGTCACCGTGCTGACGTCCGGAACGATTCCGCCGAATCCGGCCGACCTGCTCTCGTCGCCGAAGATGGCGTTGATCTTGACCAATCTCGGCAAACGCTTCGATCTGGTCATCATCGACGCCCCGCCGGTCGTCGGTCTTTCCGATGCACCAATCCTCAGCCGGCTTGCCGAAGGCACATTGATGGTCGTTTCGACCAATCAGGTCACACGCAAGTCAGCCAAAACGGCACTCAAGCGTCTGCGCTCAGCCGGTGCGAACGTGATCGGAGCGGCGATGTCGAAATTCACGGTCAACAAGTTCGATTACAATTACGCCTATAAATACATGAACTATCAGTACTACGACTATGGCGCGAGTACCCCGAAAATTGAGGGCAAAGTCGATGACGGAGCAGGCGAGCCCGCTCACGCGAAATCTCCGGCGTTCAGGCGTTTGGTTCGTCGCCTCCGTTCTGGTGTTGGCGGTTTCGTAGAT
>NZ_RZPQ01000478.1:0-4631 GCF_003999135.1 Mesorhizobium sp. M7A.F.Ca.CA.004.06.1.1
CCTCAGAACCGTGCGGCCGTAAACCTCGCGCGTAATCTCGACGCGATCCCGCTCCGGAAACATCTCCGTCGCCAGCCTGAACGAAGCTGACGGCCCCATCGTCGCAGTCATCGACACCCCCATGCCAAGAGCGCGGTCATATGCGCCGCGGCCTGCAAAACGTCAATACCGGGCCGTTTTGGCCGCTTTCAGTGCCGTTCTGTCCAAGCTGTCCCCCTTCGATGCCCCTAGTTTGCGGCGCGATTCCGAAACCGGAACCGTATTGGCGGCAATCCAAGGGGGCACGATGTTTCATTTGCAACTGTTCAAGACGCTGTCGGCACTGGCCGCGGCGGGCTTCAATCCGCGTGCCTATCTGCTGTCGATCTCGTTGGGCAACACGGTGACCGATCCCCGCGAGGTCAAGCTGCCGCCGCGCGCTGCCCGATGATGAGCAGCACCATGAAAAAAAGCATTTTCGTGGCCCTGACCATTGCCCTGGCGGGCTGCCAAACGGGCCAGGCCGACAGCAACACGGCATTGATCGCGAGCGCGGCCGGCAGCAACAAGGCCCGGAACGAACCATCGACGGAAACCGCCTGCGCCGAGGCCGCCAAGAAGGCGGCGAAGGCGCAGACCAATGCGGCTCTGCTCGGCGGTGTCCTGTCGATGGCGGGGGGTCTTGGCGGTCTGGCTGGCAATGGTGGGGTCATTGCCGGCCAGGCCGCCTCGATCGGCGGCTCGGTTCTGCAGTCCCAGGCGACGAGCAGTGCCCGGGCCGGCGTTGTGGAGGACTGTTATGGCTGAGCGGCGTTTCGCAGCCATGCGCCGGCTAGCCGGCGCGCTCGCACTTGCCGGCATGATGTTCGACAGCCCGCATGCCTTGGCGCTGACAGCGCGGGATGCGTCGGCGGTCGTCGGCCTGATCGAGGCCTTGCAGCCCGAATTCGGTCAGTTCGCCTATGACGAGGAGATCGCCGCCGACTGGTATGAGCGCGATGCGGCGGACAAGGGCTTGATCGGCACAGCCGGCTTCACCGCCGACAGCTGGAAGGTCGCGCTTGGCGAGACCATGCGCGGGTTCCTGGCGACGATGTCGGCCGCAGAACTCGATGCCATTTTCGCCAAGCTCAGGGGTGCCATATCCGGCATGAGGGAGCTGACCGACGCACAGAAGTCAGAGACCATCTCGGCCATCGACGAAGAGGTCGAAGGATTGATGGCTTTGCGGGCCGAGGGCGACCCCTTCGCCGATGTCGTCAGGCCGCTGACGCCAAAAATCCGCAGCCTCATCCTCGGCCCGGCGATGGGGCGATAGGATGTTGGGCAACAGCAAACGGGTGGCGGGAAAAGCAACTCCGAGCGGGAGCCTCGAGGCCGAACATCGCGGCATTTTCCCAGCCACGGCACGTGTCAGGCGGGGCAGCCCGATCGCAATGCTTATCTGCCTGCTGGCTTCCAGCTGCAGCCAGACGGACTCGCCGGAAGGTCTTGGCGAAGCCCTGGCTGCAGTCGAGGCGACCAGAAAAATGCAGGATTGCCGGGCGCGCATGAACGAGACCGCCGGGCAGATGAAGATGATGGGCGCGGTCAATGGCGCCGTCGGCACCGCCGGGGCCGTGCGCGGCAAGCTCAGCCGCCAGATGCAATCATGCTGAGACGATTTCGCACTCCTCGAGATCGCGCAGATAGAGGAACATCGACGCCTCGCTCAGTGCCTGCGAGCGCATGATGCCTTCAGGCGTGAACTTTCCGGCAGATGCAGGCGTTTCACATGGCGGCTATATCACGCCGAAACCGAAACAGCACCCTGGTTTTCGGCTCTGTGTTCGACCCAGACATGGACCGGTTCATCCCGACCGCGGATGCTCACCGGCCCATGATCGCGCGCATTCAACTGTGTCGTGGGCGATTCCGCCTTCGCGGCTTCTATCAGTCGTGACCCAAAGCAAATGTTTGCCTGAAGTTCACGGCAAAGCGCCTGCAAACGGCTGGCGACGTTGACGGTGTCGCCCACCACCGCGAAGGAAAGATTGCGCTCGCTGCCGACCGCACCGATGACGACTGCGCCATATTGTGCACCGATCCGAACGTCCAGCGACGGGTATCCCCTGGACACCCGCTGCACATTCCAGTCTTCGAGAGCGGCGATCATCGCTTCAGCGCACTGGATGGCTCGGGTTGCGTCGTTATGGCTGGCTTGCGGAACCCCGAATGTGGCCATGATGCAATCGCCGATATAGTTGTCGACGGTGCCATGGTGGTCGAAAACGACCTGCTCCATGCGACGGTGGAACTGACGCAGAAGTTCGAACACTGCTTCGGCCGGATGATCCTCGGAATAGTGTGTGAAGCCGACGATGTCGGCGAACAGTACCGCGATATCCTGCCGGCGGACCGGACCGAAGGGCTCGTCATCCGCGGCGAGCTGGTCGACGACATTTGGCGAAAAATGCCGGGCGAGATTGGCGCGGGCGCGCTCTGCCTTGACATAGTCTTCCGACAGATGTCGAGAACGAGAGACGACCAACGCCATGATCGCGCCGATAATCAGCACAACCAACACGTTGGTCGCCTGCGCGAATGTGTCGACGAAATTGGGATTGAGATAGAGGTTCAGTCGCTCTGTCGTCGGCAGCGAATAGAGGTTCGTCGCCGGAAGGACGGTTCCCGCATGAAGAATCACCCATCCCACCCCGATCGTCCACGTCAAGGCTGCGAGCGCTCCGAGATAGAGCGCCAATCGGGTCGAAAGGGTCAGCGCGCCAAGGCACACGAAAATCAACAGGAATTTGAAGCTGCCTTCGCGCAGTTGCATCGCGGCCGGCGCGACCTCCGGGGAAAACGGGTTGGGCGTTACCAGCAGAACGGTCAACAGAACGATGTCCAGCGTGCCTACGAGATAACCGATCCACCATGGCGCGTTGCGACGGCGCGCAAAGCGAAACTGGATCAGGCCGACGAGCTGGAACAACATGAGGCCCGCCAGCACGAAGAGCAGAGAGGCATCCCAGCGGCTGATTAATGAAAAGAAGCAGGAGATCACGGCGAGCGATGCCGTACGCGCCCAGAACTGCAATGCAGCACCTTGGCGTTCTGCGCGCTCTCGCAAATTTCTCAGCCGTGAATAGCGGCGAAGTTCAAGTGTTGGCGCGGTCGGCATAGGATCACTTCGATTTCGCGGGGACGTGTCACGCATTTGGCAAACCCGCCTTCTACTGGCAAATCAGTGCGCGAACTCTACCATGATTGCGGTTTCATTTTTGAAACGCGGCTGCAAAGAGTAAAATGTCCGGACAAAGGACCACGGTGAAAGCTGAAGCAGGATAGGCGGAGGCTTCCCTGTTCAGGTCACGAAGATTGGTGGCATTCGACGCCGCCGCGAAGCGACTTTCCTTGCATCTGGGACTAAAGTGAGCCCGCTCGCCTAAAGCGTGCTCCCCGCTTGCTTGAGATCAAAAAGTTGACGTTCAGGCGACCGCCGGCCGGCAAATCCCGGCCCCTACCGCACCTCGATCTTGCCTTTCAGCTGCGCCCGCGCCTCCTCGATCGACGCTGCATAGGTCACCAGCGGACGCTTCACGCCGTGGTTGATCAGCATGCGCCGGATCTGCGGCGCGGCGCCTGATATGATGAAGCGGACGCTGGCGCGCCTGGCCTTGTGGGCGGCGCCCTCGATGACGTTGGCCGCCGTCGAATCGAAGAACGGTACGGCCGAGCAGTCGAGGATGAAGTTCCTGCGCTGGTCGGCGATGCGGTCGAGTACGGTGCCGACGGTCGATGCCGCGCCGAAGAAGAAGGCGCCCGAGATGCGGTAGACCACGGTGTCGGCGTCGGTCGCCTCGCTGGCATCGTAGGCGTTGGCGCTGTCGGCGACATCCTCCTGCACCAGCGGCTGATCGGCCTCGACCGCAATCGACTTGGCCATGCGGTCGATGAACAGGATCGAGCCCAGCACGAAGCCGACGACGATGCCTTCGGTGAGATCGCGGAAGATGACGAGCAGAAAGGTCGCCATCAGCACCAGCGCATCGCCGCGCGAGGCACGCAGCAAGGTGGCGAAGGCCTGCTTCTCGAACATGTTCCAGCACACGACCGCCAGCACGCCAGCCAGGGCTGCGAGCGGGATGTAGCTGGCGAGCGGCGCCGCCACCAGCATCAAAGCGAGCAGGATGGCGGAGTGGACGATGCCCGAAACCGGTCCGTGGGCGCCGGCCCGCACATTGGTCGCGGTGCGGGCGATGGTGCCGGTGGCGCAGATGCCGCCGAACAGGGCGGACGCGATGTTGGCGAAGCCTTGCGCCACCAGTTCGCAGTTGGAACGATGCCGCCGGCCCGTCATCCCGTCGGCGACCACCGCCGACAGCAGCGATTCGATCGCGCCGAGCAGGGCAAAGGCAATGGCATCCGGCAGCACGTCAATCATCCTGCCCAGGCTGATCGGCGGCAGAGCGGGCATTTGCAGGCTACGCGGGATGCCGCCAAAGCGAGTGCCTATCGTCTCCGCCGGCAGCGAGAGAAGCGCCACGACCAGCGATGCCAGCCCGATGGCGATGAGCATGGCAGGCCATGTCGGCCGCCAGCGCTTCAGGCCGGCACCATCAATCTTGCGGCGACCTGCGTGGCGGGGTTGTACATCCTCACCATCGCCG
>NZ_RZPQ01000479.1:0-4616 GCF_003999135.1 Mesorhizobium sp. M7A.F.Ca.CA.004.06.1.1
CGACGATAAGAAGACTTATAGTTTCGAACTCCGGGATGGTTTGAGTTGGCACGATGGCACTGCGGTCACCGCAGCCGATTGTGTGGCCTCGATCCGCCGCTGGGCCCAAGTGGCTCCGGGCGGACAGTTGATCATGTCTCGTGCCAAGGATATCTCGAAAAAGGACGACAAAACTTTTGTAATTACGCTCACCGAACCTCTAGGGGTACTGATCGATCTGCTGGCTACGCTGTCAGCGCCGGTCCTGTTTATTATGCGCGAAAAGGATGCAGAGCGACCTGCGACCGAGCAGGTGACCGCGAACATCGGATCGGGTCCATTCAAGTTTAACCATGCTCTTGCCAGGCCGGGTGCGAATTTCACCTATGATCGCAATGAGAAATACGTGCCGCGCAGCGAGGCTTCTGACGGGTTTGCAGGCGGTAAAGTCGTTAAGGTCGATCGTGTCATTTGGGAAAACGGCGGCGATGCGCAGACTAATCTGGCTGCTTTGCAAGCAGGGGAGCTTGATTTCCTTCGCGATGCACCTGCGGATTTCTATGCTGCGATCGAAAACGACCCCAATCTTGAACTTCAGGTCCTGAATAAAACTGGCAACGACATGTGCGTGCGCATGAATCACCTTCAGAAGCCATTCGATAACGTGAAAGCGCGTCAGGCAATACTTCACTTGGTTGATCAGGAGGCGTTTCTGCGCGTTACTGCCCCTGATCCAAAGTATAGTCGACCCGTCACTTCGATATTCGGAAACAGTACACCTTATTCCAATGACGAGAACACAGGATGGTTCAAGAAGGGCGGCGACCCGAAAAGGGCCAAGCAGCTCTTCCAGGAGGCGGGATATGCTGGTGAGAAGGTTGTTATTCTCGACCCCACGTCTTGGGCCGCTGCCAGCAATGCCTCACAGCTTCTCGCAGCCGAACTACGCAAGATTGGTGTCAACGCTGAGCTTGCGCCAAGTGACTGGGGTGGGATTGTGGCGCGCCGGGGCAACAAGGGTCCTGTTGAGAGCGGTGGCTGGAGCATTTTTATCACCGATGATTTCGATTACGCCCAAGGCGATCCAATGACCGCGGTCTTCCTTGGCGCGAGCGGGGAAAAGGCCGCCTGGTTCGGCTGGCCTAAGAACGACGAATTTGAGGCGCTTCGGCTCAAGTGGCCGGATGTCGAAACTCTTGAAGAGCGACAGGCATTGGCTCGCAAAATGCAACGAATTTGGTGGGAATTTGTCGGTGACGTCAGATTAGGTCAAATTGTATCCCCGAGTGCTCACCGCAAATCGCTTACCGGACTCGTGGAGATGCCATACGTTGCCTGGTGGAATATGCAGAAAGCCTCAGGCTGATGGCGACGTATATGTTGCGCAGGATAGTTTCGGCCATGGCCGTCATGGTGATGGTCGGAATTTTCATCTTCCTGCTTCTCAGGCTGGCGCCGGGTGACCCAGCGGACATGATTGCCGGCAAGTCGGCCACGGCGGAGATGATCGCCGGCATCCGGGAAAAGTTGGGGTTGAATGACCCAATGCCGGTCCAGTTCATACGATGGGCGCGGGATATGCTTGACGGCGATTTCGGCACCTCGATTTTTGCCGGACGCCCTGTTCTTGAGCTCATTTCGCAGCGGCTTGAGCCGACTTTTTCCCTGTCGCTCCTGACGATGATGTTTTCGGTGACGGTCGGGGTTTCTTTCGGCATCCTTGCCGCTTGGCGAACTGGCGGTTTCATCGATCGCGCCCTCACCGCCTTTTCGGCACTTGGCTATTCCGTCCCGGTCTTTGTCATCGGCTATTTCCTCATATACTTCTTCGCTATCAGGGCACACTGGCTGCCGGTCCAGGGATATGCGCCGATCGATGGTGGCCTTGGACCTTGGTTCGCGCACCTGGTCCTTCCCACCGTGGCCCTTAGTCTTGGCTACATTGCATTCATCGCCCGGGTTACGCGGGCGAGCATGCTCGAGGTCCTCTCGGAGGACTATATGCGAACCGCCGCTGCCAAGGGCGCTTCGTCCTATGCCATGCTTTTCCACCATGCCTTGAAGAATGCCGGCGTCCCGATCTTGACCGTCATCGGCATAAGCTTTGCCTATCTGATCGGCGGAGTGGTCCTTACCGAAACGGTGTTCAACATACCCGGTATCGGCCGCCTGGTGGTGGATGCGATCAACAACCGCGACTATCCCATCATCCAGAGCGTGCTCATCCTGACGTCAGGTCTCTACGTCCTTATTAATCTCGCAGTCGATCTGGCCTACACGCTGATCGATCCCCGGATCCGGTACTGATATGACACTGCTCTCCCCGCCAGTTGAATACATTCCTACCGGCCGCTTTCGAGTATCTGACCTGCCTCGCATAGCAAGGCGTCATCCGCCGGTGATGATAGGCGGCGGACTATTGGCGTTGTTGATCCTCCTAGCACTCGCTGCCCCGCTGTACGGCGGCGATCCGATGAACATGGATCCATTCAATCGCCTTCAGCCACCTTCCGCGAAGATGTGGTTCGGAAGTGATCATCTGGGCCGGGACGTGTTCGCACGCACCGTATTCGGTGCCCGAGTTTCTCTACTGGTGGGATTGATGTCGGCGGCAGCCGCAGCTGTGGGCGGGCTTATTATCGGTATTATCGCCGGTTACAGTCGCGGTTTCGACAATGTCGTCATGCGGGTCATGGATGGCCTAATGTCGATCCCGACTATGCTGCTGGCCATTGCCCTTATCTCTCTGACGGGTCCCGGCATCGGCATTCTCATCGTCGCGATCACGATTCCACAGATGCCAAGCGTCACCCGGCTCGTTCGTTCGGTGGTTCTGAGTGTTCGCGATCGCCCTTACGTTGAGGCCGCCGTCTGTGGAGGCGCACGCCTGCCAAAGGTGCTGTGGAGGCATATCGTGCCGAGTACCATTCCGCCGCTTATGGTCCAGAGCGCCATAGTCTGCGCAGATGCGATTCTGACAGAGGCCGGACTGAGCTTTCTCGGCGTCGGCGTGCCGCCCGAGATCGCTAGTTGGGGCAACATGATCTCGAATTCTCGCCTGTTTCTTGCCATCGCTCCTATGACAATCTTCGCCCCCGGTATCTGCCTCGCCGTCACGGTCCTTGCGGTCAACCTTTTGGGGGATGGCCTGCGCGACATGTTCGATCCCCGCGCCAAGCGGAGGCGCTGACATGCAGATGCATCAAGCCGCAGGGAATGACTTGCTTCTCGATGTCCGAAACCTCGAAACGCATTTTTTCGGCGAAGACAGTGTCACCCGCGCCCTGGGCGGCATCAGCTTCCAGGTAATGAAAGGCGAAACGCTTGGGGTCGTCGGCGAATCGGGATGCGGGAAGAGCGTCACTGCCCTCTCCATTCTTCGCCTGCTGCCGAAGCTGAGCGCGAAGACTGTCGGCGGTGAAGTCCGCTTCCACGGACGCGACCTCCTCGACCTGTCCGATCGTGAGATGCGAAAAATTCGCGGCGACCAAATCGCCATGATTTTCCAAGAACCGATGACCAGTCTGAACCCGGTTTATACGGTCGGCCGCCAGATCGCAGAGGCGGTGCAGATCCACACGAAAGCCTCCCGCTCGGTGGGCATGGCAAAGGCCGAAGAGATGCTCCGTCTCGTCCGCATCGCGGACCCCGAGCGTCGCGTCAACAACTATCCGCATGAGATGTCGGGAGGCATGCGCCAGCGCGCCATGATCGCCATGGCTCTTGCCTGCTCACCGGACCTGTTGATTGCCGACGAGCCGACTACGGCCCTCGACGTCACAATCCAGGCACAGATTCTGCGACTCATCGTCGACCTGAAAGAGCGCACAGGAACGGCAGTGATGTTCATCACGCATGATCTGGGCGTTGTCGCCGAGACGTGCCAGCGGGTGATCGTAATGTATGCTGGGCGGATCGTGGAACAAGCGAACGTGATAGATTTGTTCTCGCGTCCGGCGCACCCGTACACCCAGGGCCTCATGCGATCGGTGCCTGACCGGCGGCGCGGCCGACAAAGTCGCCTTCCGGAAATTCCCGGGATTGTGCCAAGCCTTCGCGACCCCATTGTGGGCTGCAGCTTTGCGCCACGCTGCTCGTTTGCGATCGACATTTGCCGCGAGAAAACACCCATTCTGAGTGATGTCAGGCCAGGCCACGCCGCCGCTTGCTGGCGCGCCGAAGAGGTGATGGGAGCATGAGTGGTCCTTTGCTGACAGTCGAGAACCTGACTAAGCACTATCCGCTCGGCGCGGGATTCTTTAGGAAGAGCATTCCCGTGGTGCGGGCGGTCGAGGATGTATCCTTCTCGGTCGAGGCGGGCGAGACACTCTGCATCGTCGGCGAATCCGGCTGCGGCAAGTCCACTGTGGCGCGGCTCTTAATGCGGCTCGTGGAACCTACGGGCGGACGCGTTCTAATCGACGGGAACGACATTGCTGGCCTCAAAAAGCAAGCGCTCCACGCGTTTCGCCGTCGGATGCAGATGGTCTTTCAGGATCCTTACTCGTCGTTGAACCCCCGCCTCAGCGCCGGACAGATCATCACCGAGCCCCTCGAGAATTTCGAGCGCCTCAGCCGGAAGCAGCGCAACAAGCTTGCTGCGGATCTTCTCCAAAAGGTCGGAATGTCCCCCGAGA
>NZ_RZPQ01000047.1:0-16636 GCF_003999135.1 Mesorhizobium sp. M7A.F.Ca.CA.004.06.1.1
ATCACAAACAGGGAGAGAAATCATGATTGACTATGGTCATTTCATTGGCGGCAAGCATGTCGCCGGGACCAGCGGCCACAAGCAGGATGTCATGCAGCCGATGGACGGCTCCGTGCGCGGCACGGTGGCGTTGGCCTCGCAGGCGGAACTGCGCGCGGCGGTCGAGAATGCCAAGGCAGCGCAGCCGAAATGGGCCGCGACCAACCCGCAGCGCCGCGTACGCGTGCTGATGAAGTTTCTCGAACTGGTCGCGCGCGACTATGACGAACTGGCCGACATCCTGGCGCGCGAGCACGGCAAGACGATCGCCGACGCCAAGGGCGACATCCAGCGCGGCCTCGAAGTGGTCGAGGTCTGCATCGGCGCACCGCACATGATGAAGGGCGAATTCACCGACGGCGCCGGCCCCGGCATCGACGTCTATTCGATGCGCCAGCCGCTCGGCGTCGTCGCCGGCATCACGCCGTTCAACTTCCCGGCGATGATCCCGCTGTGGAAGATCGCGCCGGCCATCGCCTGCGGCAACGCCTTCATCCTGAAACCGTCGGAACGCGATCCCGGCGTGCCGATGCGTATCGCCGAACTGTTCCTCGAAGCCGGCCTGCCGGCAGGCATCCTCAACGTCGTCAATGGCGACAAGGACGTGGTCGACGCCATCCTCGACGATCCCGATATCAAGGCCATCGGCTTTGTCGGCTCGACGCCGATCGCCCATTACATCTATTCGCGCGGCACGGCCGCCGGCAAACGCGTGCAGTGCTTCGGCGGTGCCAAGAACCACATGATCATCATGCCCGATGCCGACATGGACCAGACCGTCGATGCGCTGATCGGTGCCGGCTACGGCTCGGCCGGCGAGCGCTGCATGGCGATCTCGGTCGCCGTCCCGGTCGGCAACGATACCGCCAACCGGCTGATGGAAAAGCTGATCCCGCGCGTCGAGAGCCTGAAGGTCGGTCCTTCGACGGACTCTTCCGCCGATTTCGGCCCGCTGGTGACGGCGCAGGCATTGGAACGGGTCAAGGGCTACGTGGATACCGGCGTCAAGGAAGGCGCCAAGCTGGTCGTCGACGGCCGCGGCTTCTCCATGCAGGGCTATGAAGACGGCTACTATATGGGTGGCTGCCTGTTCGACAACGTGACCGCGGACATGCGTATCTACAAGGAAGAGATCTTTGGGCCGGTGCTCTCTGTTGTGCGCGCCCCGACCTATGAGAGCGCGATCAAGCTCGCCAACGATCACGAGATGGGCAATGGCGTCGCCATCTTCACCCGTGACGGCGATGCCGCGCGCGACTTTGCAAGCCGTGTCCAGGTCGGCATGGTGGGCGTCAACGTGCCGATCCCGGTGCCGATCGCCTATTACACGTTCGGCGGCTGGAAGGCATCTTCGTTCGGCGATCTCAACCAGCACGGCCCGGACGCGTTCCGCTTCTACACCAAGACCAAGACGGTGACCTCGCGCTGGCCGTCCGGCATCAAGGATGGTGCCGAATTCGTCATCCCGACGATGAATTGACCGGACAACAAATTGATTTGGATTAAGGCCCGGGCGCTCGCGCCCGGGCGTTTTTTTGCAATCCGGCCGCGACCCTATCCGCTTGAACGCTAATGTGATGGAACCAAGTAGGCCTCTGCCGTCTTGGTCTGCAGTCCTGCCGCAAGGAGGTACGGCAGATCAAGCAACGGCGCTGGCGACAGCTTCGGGGACATCGTCTGGCGCAAGGAGGTGTCAGATGACCCGTCTTGTGGCAACGCTATTTTTCGTGGCAATTTCTGCGTTTCCCGCCGTCCCGGCGCTGGCGGCGCAATGCGCGGCCCGTGCGGATATGATCAAAGCGCTCGGCGAAAAATTCCACGAAAGCGAGGCGGCGCGCGGCCTGGTCAACCCGAGCCTGATTCTTGAGATATTCGTCTCCGACCAGGGCACCTGGACAATTCTTGCCACCGACACGCATGGTCAGAGCTGCGTCATCACGGCAGGCGAAGGCTGAGACGGTCCGTTGATGGCGGCGGCTGCCTTGCCCGGGACTTGACCCGAGCTTCGAGGAAGCGCCGGCGACGAAAGCGCACCGGATATAAAAGGACGTTCAGCGCGTGGCGGCCGTCTCCGCGTGGCCGCGCAGTAGCGCCATCAGGCGTTTGGCATCCTTGGCCGCGGCCTCCTCGTCGCCGGCAAGGATCGAGCGGATCAGCGCGACATGGTGCTCGGCGGATTCGGCAAGGCCGGTCTCGGCCTTGTAGCGGAACCAGAAGCGGCGGCTATGGGTCTGCAAGGGGGCGGCCAGACGGGCGGCGAAGGGATTGTCGGCAGCCAGCGCCAGCGCTTCGTCGAGTGCCTTGTCGGCCTGGATGAAGGCAAGCACATTACCCGAGATCACCGCCTTCTGCATGGCAAGCGCTGCTTCGTGAAACAGGTCGGCGGCTTCGCGGGTGACGAAGCGGGCGGCCGAGCGGGCGAGCACCACCTCGACGCCGCGACGCGCATCGAGGACGCGCAACCAGTCGCCGGGATGGAGCGGGGCGATGGCGATGCCGGCGCGCGGCCTGACGTCGAGCAGCCCTTCCCATGCCAGCCGCTGGATCGCTTCGCGCACCGGTGTCCTGCCAAGCCCGAGCCTGTCGATCAGAGCGCCCTCGGTGACGAAGCTTGCCGGGGCCAGTTCGAGCGTGACGATCATGTGCTCGAGCACATGGTAGGCCCTGGTCGCGGCCGGCTCTGCCGGGAGGCTTGCTGCCATGGATATCAAATGCGCTCTCCTGATATATCTTGAATATATCATAACGGAATCCGCATTGACAGCGGGTTTGTTAATAGATATACCGCTGATATATCAGATGGAGAGATGATCATGTGGACCGGAGTTTTCCCTGCCGTCACGACCAAATTCACCGCGGATGATCGTCTCGATCATGCCGAGATGGAGCGCTGCTTCAGCCTGCAGATGGAGGCCGGCTGCGACGGCATCATCGTCTGCGGATCGCTCGGCGAGGGGCCGATGCTGTCGCCCGACGAGAAGATCGAGGTGCTGAAGACCGCACAGAAGGTCGCCGGCAAGAAGCCGGTGCTGCTGACCGTCAACGAGGCCGGCACACGCGAGGCGGCCAGCATCGCCAAGCGCGCCGCCAAAGAAGGCGCCAATGGCCTCATGGTCGTGCCGAGCCCGATCTACCACACCAATGCGGAAGAGACGGTCGCGGCGCTGCGCGCGGTCGCGCAGGCGGGCGACCTGCCGGTCATGATCTACTCCAACCGGCTTGCCTACCGCGTCGACGTCACCGTCGACCAGATGGAGGAGCTAGCGTCGGACAAGCGCTTTGTCGCGATCAAGGAATCCTCCGACGACATCCGTCGTTCGACCGAGATCATCAATCGCCTGGGCACTCGCTACGACCTGTTCACCGGCGTCGACAATCTGGCCTTCGAGGCGCTCTCGGTCGGCGCCATCGGCTGGGTGGCGGGACTGGTCACAGCCTTCCCGCGCGAGACCGTCGCCATCTTCCAGCTGATGAAGCAGGGCCGCCGCGAGGAGGCGCTCGCCATCTACCGCTGGTTCCGGCCGCTGCTCGATCTCGATGTCTCGACTTACCTGGTCCAAAACATCAAGCTTGCCGAAGTGTTCGCGATCAACACAAATGACCGCGTTCGCATGCCGCGGCAGCCGCTGTCTGGCGAGCGCCGCAAGGCTGTCGAGAAGATCGTCAAGGATGCGCTCGCCGTGCGGCCGAAGCTGCCGCAGTTCTGAGCTGGTATGAAGCGAGCGGGGCGGAGACTGGGACATGCATGCAGGGGGTGACGTACAACGATGAATAGCGATGTTCCAATCGACATCGCCATCATCGGTGGCGGCATCATCGGCATCTGTGCCGCTGCGTCTCTCGCCGAGGCCGGACGCCGGGTCACCGTCTTCGACCGCACAGGCATTTGCGAGGAGACGAGCTCCGGCAACGCCGCCGCCTTTGCCTTTTCCGATGTGCTGCCGCTGGCCCACAAGGGCATGATCCGGCAGCTGCCGAAATGGCTGGCCGATCCGCTTGGCCCGCTCAGCATTCCGCCCGCCTATCTGCCGAAGCTTCTGCCCTGGCTGGTCCGCTTCTGGCGCGCCGGTGCGCTGGGAAAATACGAGGTGAGCCTTGCTGCTCAGGCGGGCATGATGAAGCTCGCCGAGGCGGAGTGGATGGGCCTGCTCGATCGCTCCGGCACGCGGTCGATGCTGCGCGAGGATGGCTCGCTCGAGCTCTATGAAAGCGAAGCCGAGTTCCAGGCCGGGCTGCCCGGCTGGGCGGCGCGTGAGCGTTTCGGCATCGGTTTCCGCCATGTCGAGGGCGAGGAGCTGGCCGCCTTGCAGCCGGGGCTGTCGCCGCGCTTCATCAAAGGCACGTTCGTGCCGGGATGGAAGACGGTCGCCGACCCGAAACTGCTGGGCAAGGCGGTGTGGGCCTACGCACAAAGCAAGGGTGCCCGCTTTGAGATGGCCCGGATCGGCCAAGTCGCGGCGGATCAGGATGGTGCGACGCTGACATTGGCAGACGGCACGACCAGACAGGCGCGACACCTCGTCGTCGCAGCAGGCGCATGGTCGCATCTGCTGGCGAAGCAACTCGGCGATCGCATTCCGCTGGAGACCGAGCGCGGCTATAACACTACGTTGCCGACGAGTGCCTTCGACGTGAAGCGGATGCTGATCTTCTCCGGCCATGGCTTCGTCGTCACGCCGCTCGCAACGGGCCTGCGTGTCGGTGGCGCCGTCGAACTCGGCGGCATCGAGCGGCGGCCCAATTATGCCAGGTCTAAGGCGCTGCTGCAGAAGGCGCAGAAATTCCTGCCGGGGCTCGATCCCTCGGGTGGGCGCGAATGGATGGGGTTCCGCCCCTCGCTGCCGGATTCAGTGCCCGTCATCGGCGGCGCGCCGGGAAGGCGGTCGGTGGTCTATGCCTTCGGCCATGGCCATCTCGGCCTGACCCAGGCGGCGGCCACCGGACGGTTGATCAGGGATCTTGTCCTGGGGCAGACTCCACCGATCGAACTGGCCCCCTTCAGTCCGCAACGATTTTGATATTTTCGGGTTTTGATTTTCGAGGAGCGTCATGGCCAAGAAATCCTTCTTCTGCATAGACGGCCACACCTGCGGCAATCCGGTGCGGCTGGTCGCTGGGGGCGGCCCGCTGCTGCAGGGCGCGACGATGATGGAGCGGCGTGCGCATTTTCTGGCCGAGTATGACTGGATCCGCACCGGCCTGATGTTCGAGCCGCGCGGCCACGACGTGATGTCCGGTTCGATCCTCTATCCGCCGACGCGCGAGGATTGCGACATCGCCATCCTGTTCATCGAAACCTCCGGCTGCCTGCCGATGTGCGGCCATGGCACCATCGGCACGGTGACGATGGCGATCGAGCACGGTCTGATCAAGCCGAAGACGCCGGGCGTGCTTCGGCTCGACACGCCGGCCGGACTTGTCATCGCTGAATACAAACAGGTCGGCGACTATGTCGAGGAGGTGCGCATCACCAATGTGCCGTCCTTCCTCCATGCCGAGGGGCTGACAATTGAATGCCCTTGGCTCGGCGAAATCACCGTCGACGTCGCCTATGGCGGCAACTTCTACGCCATCGTCGAACCGCAGAAGAACTATCGCGACATGGCCGATTATTCGGCGGGCGACTTCATCGCCTGGAGCCCGGTGGTGCGCCAGCGGCTCAACGAGAAATATTCCTTCGTCCATCCTGAGAACCCGGGCATCAACCGGCTGTCGCACATGCTGTGGACCGGTGCTCCGACGGTGGATGGGGCGGATGCCCGCAATGCCGTGTTCTACGGCGACAAGGCGATCGACCGCTCGCCCTGCGGCACCGGCACCTCGGCGCGCATGGCGCAGCTTCATGCCAAGGGCAAACTCAAGGCCGGCGACAGCTTCGTCCATGAATCGATCATCGGTTCGCTGTTCAAGGGCAAGGTCGAAAAAGATGTCACCGTGGCCGGCAAACCGGCCATCATTCCCTCTATCGGCGGCTGGGCGCGGATGACCGGACTGAACACCATCTTCATCGACGACCGCGACCCGTTCGCGCATGGATTTGTTGTCAAGTGATGGGAATCCTGACCTTGCGGAAAGCGAGGGCTTGAAAAACGGATCGTGCCAAAAACGCAAGGATTCCTTTCATCACCTAATTTTGACGGCGATTTCTTCGAAACGGAGCGCATGATGCAGTCGAATCGTCAAAGACATTGCGTTATGCCAATGGTAGGGTCCGCGATAGTCCAGGGGCCGGATGATGGAAAACGGGCAATCGGACAGCGTGCTTCGAAAACACGCATGACGATTGAAAAATGACGTTGCAATCCGGGCTCGAAACTTTACGACTAGGGGAAATACGAAAAGGAATGCGTCTGCATGGGCGACATTCCAGGGGAGCCATGTACACATGCAGTACTTTGTCCAGCAGCTTATCAACGGGCTGACGCTGGGATCGATCTATGGGCTGATCGCGATCGGCTACACGATGGTCTACGGCATCATCGGCATGATCAATTTCGCCCATGGCGACATCTTCATGGTGGGTGCCTTCACAGCACTGATCGTCTTCCTCGCCCTTGGCGCGCTGTTCTATTCAGTGCCGGTTGTGCTGGCGCTGCTGGTCATGATGATCGTGGCGATGCTGCTCACCAGCCTCTACAACTGGACGATTGAAAAAGTCGCGTACCGGCCGCTGCGCGGTTCGTTCCGACTGGCCCCGCTGATCACCGCCATCGGCATGTCGATCGCGCTGTCGAACTTCGTCCAGGTGACGCAGGGTCCCCGCAACAAGCCGATCCCGCCGATGGTCAGCCAGGTTTACAACATCAACGGCATCAGCGTGTCGCTGAAGCAGATCATCATCGTCGTCGTCACGGCGCTGCTGCTGGCGCTGTTCTGGTATCTGGTCAACAAGACCTCGCTCGGGCGAGCGCAACGGGCCTGTGAGCAGGACCGCAAGATGGCGGCGCTGCTCGGCATCGATGTCGACCGCACGATCTCGATCACCTTCATCATGGGTGCGGCCCTTGCCGCGGTCGCCGGCACTTTGTTCCTGATGTATTACGGCGTCATTGCCTTCTCGGATGGCTTCACGCCGGGCGTGAAGGCCTTCACGGCGGCGGTGCTGGGCGGCATTGGTTCGTTGCCGGGTGCTGTGCTCGGCGGGCTGATGATCGGCTTCATCGAGAGCATGTGGTCGGCATATTTCTCGATCGACTACAAGGACGTCGCGGCGTTCTCGATCCTGGCCATCGTGCTGATCTTCCTGCCTTCCGGCATATTGGGCCGGCCAGAAGTCGAAAAGGTCTGAGACCATGGCCGTCACCGTATCTCCGGAGCGCGACACCGTCGCCACGCCTATGCAGCGCGCGTTGCGCGAGTCACTTTATGCCGCTGCCATATCGTTTGGCCTGTTCGTGCTGTTCATCGGCCTGAAGACCGGCCAGAACATTTCTAACGAACTGGTCCTGACGACGCGCTGGGGCCTGCTTGCCGCCGTGGTGATCGCCACGGCCATCGGGCGCTTCCTCTATGTCGCTTATGGCCAGCCCTTCCTCGCCAACCAGAAGATCACCGACATCGCCACCGGTCTGCTGCCGGCCAGCGTGGCGTCGCGTTTCTTCCAGTTGCCGGCCTTCATCGTGGCCTTGGTCGCGGCGGTGGTGTTGTTTGCGGTCAACAGCTCTCTCGTCGGATGGGTGGGAGCCGTGCCGGCCGGCTATCTGCAGTTCCTGCGCGCCCTGGCAATCATCTACGTGCTGGCCTGCGTGATCTATTACTTCCGCGGTTTCATTCACGCCAACTTCACCAAACTCGGCATTGCCGCGCTGATCCTCTATCCGATCCTGGTGGTGGCGATCCTGTCGCTGATGTCCTGGTCGTTCGTCGGCGGGCTGCAAGGCTCGCTGAAATGGGTCGACAATTTCGGCATCCAGATCCTGATCTATGTGATGCTGGCCTGGGGCCTGAACATCGTCGTCGGCCTCGCCGGCCTGCTCGACCTCGGTTATGTCGCCTTCTACGCGGTCGGCGCCTATGCCTATGCGCTGCTCGGCACGCAGTACGGCCTGTCGTTCTGGATCCTTTTGCCGGCCGCCGGCGCCATGGCCGCCTTCTGGGGCGTGCTGCTCGGCTTCCCGGTGCTGCGCCTGCGCGGCGACTATCTGGCGATCGTCACCTTGGCTTTCGGTGAGATCATCCGCCTGGTGCTGATCAACTGGCGCGAGGTCACCAACGGTTCGGCCGGTATTTCCGGCATCCCGAAGGTCACCTTCTTCGGCCTGATGACCTTCAACGTGTCGGACCCCAATTACATCGCCAAGGTGCTGAATCTCGCGACCTCGAGCGCCTACTACAAGATCTTCCTCTATTACCTGATCCTGGCGCTGGCGCTGCTGACAGCCTTCGTCACCATCCGGCTGCGGCGCATGCCGGTCGGCCGTGCCTGGGAAGCGTTGCGGGAGGACGAGATCGCCTGCCGCTCGCTCGGTATCAACACCACCACCACGAAGCTCACAGCCTTCGCCACGGGTGCGATGTTCGGCGGCTTCGCCGGCGCGTTCTTCGCCGCACGGCAGGGCTTCGTCAGCCCGGAATCCTTCGTCTTCCTGGAATCGGCCATCATCCTGGCCATCGTCGTTCTCGGCGGCATGGGTTCGCTGGTCGGCATCGCGGTCGCCGCAATGGTGATGATCGGCGGCACCGAGGCATTGCGCGAACTCGACTTCCTCAAGCAGGTCTTCGGGCCCGACTTCACACCGGAACTCTACCGCATGCTTCTGTTCGGCATGGCCATGGTCATCGTCATGCTGTGGAAGCCGCGCGGCTTCGTCGGCAGTCGTGAACCAACCGCCTTCCTGAAGGAGCGAAAGGCTGTCTCAAGCTCCTTCACCAAGGAAGGACACGGCTGATGAATGCGAACCCTGTTCAGAAGGCCAATTCAGGCGCGAACGACGCTATCCTGCAGGTCGATCATCTGTCGATGAAGTTCGGTGGCCTGGTGGCCATCGGCGATCTGTCTTTCGCCGCCAAGCGCGGCGAGATCACCGCGCTGATCGGCCCCAACGGCGCCGGCAAGACCACGGTGTTCAACTGCATCACCGGCTTTTACAAGCCGTCGGAAGGCATGATCACGCTCAACCGGAACGATGGTTCGACCTTCCTGCTCGAGCGGCTGCCCAACCATGAAATCCCGGCGCGCGCCAAGGTGGCGCGCACCTTCCAGAACATTCGGCTGTTCTCCGGCATGACCCTGCTGGAGAACCTGCTGGTCGCCCAGCACAACAAACTGATGAAGGCATCGGGCTACACGGTCCTCGGCCTTTTCGGCTTCAGCGGCTATCGCAAGGCCTCGGCCGAATCGGTGGAACTCGCCAAGCATTGGCTGGAAAAGGCCGATCTTGTCGACCGTGCCGACGACCCGGCCGGCGACCTGCCCTATGGCGCGCAGCGCCGCCTCGAGATCGCTCGCGCCATGTGCACGGGACCCGAGCTTCTGTGCCTCGACGAGCCGGCGGCCGGCCTCAATCCGAAGGAATCGGCGGCGCTGAACGAGCTGCTGATCGACATCAAGAACACATCCGGTACCTCGATCCTGTTGATCGAGCACGACATGTCGGTGGTCATGCAGATCTCCGACCATGTCGTGGTGCTGGAGTACGGCCGGAAGATCTCCGACGGCAGTCCGCAGTCGGTGCGCACCGACCCGCGCGTCATCGCCGCCTATCTCGGCGTCGACGACGAGGAAGTCGAAGCGGTCCTTACCGAAGTCGGCGACGAAGATGTCATCGAACAGCTCGATACAGGGCCGGATGCCGCGCATGGTCCGGGAACATCGTCGTCCTATCTCGCCGGGCCGGTGACCGACACGGTCGGCCATAGTTCGGGCGAGCGGGTTACGGTGGCCAAGGGAGCGTCAAAGGCCGGTCAGGTTGACGCCAGGTCGCTCGCCGCGGCAAACAAGGCAGCCTCGCTGGCAGCCGTGCCGGCAGCGAAGGCAAAGCCTGCTCCGAAAGCGGCTTCAAAGGCGGCAACCGGCGCGGCGGCGACGTCGACCGCGTCGGCCAAGCCGGCAGCCAAGGCCCCGGCAAAGGCTGGAGAGATCTCCAACCGGCTGGCGGCACCTCGCGGCGGCAAGGCCGATAATTTGACCCGCATCAAGGGCATCGGCACGGTCAACGAGAAGAAGCTCAACGATCACGGCATCTTCCATTTCGACCAGATCGGCGCCTGGAAAAAGGCCGACGTCGAGGCCGCCGAAGCCTATCTCGCCTTTGACGGACGTATCGCGCGCGAGGAATGGGTCAAACAGGCCAGGCTGCTCGGCCAGGGCAAGGACACGGAATTCTCGCGCCGCGTCGATGCGGGCAAGGTGGCGACAAGCCATGCTTCCGCAAAGACTGCAAAGGCAGCCACCGGAAAGACCGGGAGCAAGACCGCTGCCAAGCCCGTGGCGGGCAAGCGCGGAGGGGGCAAGTGATGGCCGCGACAACACTGCTCGATATCAAGGGCGTGCAGACCTATTACGGCAACATCCGGGCGCTGAACGGCGTCGATGTCACCGTCAACCAAGGTGAGATCGTGGCGCTGATCGGTGCCAACGGCGCCGGCAAGTCGACGCTGATGATGACTATTTTCGGCGCGCCGCGGGCTCGCGCCGGCACCATCACCTTTGCCGGCACCGACATCACCCAGATGCCGACGCACGAGATCGCGCGCATGCGCATTGCCCAGTCGCCCGAGGGCCGGCGGATATTTCCGCGCATGACGGTGATGGAAAACCTGCAGATGGGCGCCAGCCTCGACAACCTCAAGCACTATGACGAGGACGTCGAGAAGGTGTTCACGCTGTTCCCGCGTTTGAAAGAGCGCATCACCCAGCGCGGCGGCACGCTGTCGGGCGGTGAGCAGCAGATGCTGTCGATCGGACGCGCGCTGATGGCACGGCCGAAGCTGCTTTTGCTCGACGAGCCGTCGCTGGGTCTCGCGCCGCTGATCGTCAAGCAGATATTCGACGCCATCCGCGAACTGAACCGCACCCAAGGGCTGACCGTGTTCCTGGTCGAGCAGAACGCCTTCGGCGCGCTCAAGCTCGCCACGCGCGGCTACGTCATGGTCAATGGCAATGTGACGATGAGCGGCACCGGCAAGGAACTGCTCGCCAATCCGGAAGTGCGCGCCGCCTATCTCGAAGGCGGACACCACTGAGTTCGGAGCGGAATGCGTGCATCCGCCATTCCGCTCCAGATTGTTTGTTTGTCGCATGATCTTAGTCCGGAAAGTCCGCAACTTTTCGGGGTCATGCTAAGGAGACTTCACCATGCAGGGCATTCTTTACGAGGAACCCTCGATCTGGCAGTTCTTCTTCGTCACCTGTCTGCTCGGCGGCTGGGCGGCGTGGATGACGGGCAAGGCCAGTGCTCAGACGTGGCGCAGCTTCATCCAGCTGTTCGCCTATATGCTGGGCCTCGGCATCGCGATCCGCTTCATCCATCACGCGCTGTTCGGCGGCACCATGTTCTCGCTGCACTATTATGTCGTCGACACCATCGTGCTGATGATCCTCGGCTTCGTCGGCTACCAATACACGCGCACCAACCAGATGGTGACACAGTATAATTGGCTCTACGAAAGAGCTTCACTCTTGAGCTGGAAACCGAAAGGTTGACGTTCATCATTAACGCCGTCTCGAAATTGAATCGGCGTGACAAGTGCCTGAAAATCGGCAAACTATGCTTTCTGCGATAAGGGTGGGCATCGCATGAAAGCTTCATCCACGCCCACTCCGTTAATGGGAGCGTTTAAATGAAAAAGTCACTTTTGTCCGCCGTCGCCCTGACCGCGCTCGTCGCGTTCGGCGGTGCCGCGTGGGCTGACGTAATGGTCGGCGTCGCTGGCCCGATCACCGGTCCGAATGCCGCCTTCGGCGCGCAGTTGCAGAAGGGTGCCGAAGCTGCTGTCGCCGACATCAATGCGGCTGGCGGCATCAATGGCGAGCAGATCAAGCTCGAAGTCGGCGACGACGTTTCCGATCCGAAGCAGGGCATCTCGGTCGCCAACAAGTTCGTCGGCGACGGCGTCAAGTTCGTGGTCGGTCACTTCAACTCCGGCGTCTCGATCCCGGCCTCGGAAGTCTATGCCGAGAACGGCATCGTCGAAGTGACGCCGGCCGCAACCAACCCGCAGTTCACCGAACGCGGCCTGTGGAACGTGTTCCGCACCTGCGGACGCGATGACCAGCAGGGCAGCATTGCCGGCGCTTATCTGGCCGCCAACTTCAAGGATGCCAAGATCGCCGTCGTGCACGACAAGACCACCTACGGTCAGGGCCTTGCCGACGAAACCAAGAAGGCGATGAATGCCAAGGGCCTGACGGAAGTCATGTACGAAGGCATCAATGTCGGCGACAAGGACTTCTCGGCGCTGATCGCCAAGATGAAGGAAGCCGGCGTTTCCATCATCTATTGGGGCGGCCTGCACACCGAAGCCGGCCTGATCATCCGCCAGGCCGCCGACCAGGGCCTCAAGGCGACGCTGGTCTCCGGCGACGGCATCGTGTCGAACGAGTTGGCTTCGATCGCGGGCGACGCGGTTGCGGGCACGCTCAACACGTTCGGTCCGGATCCGCGCCTGATCC
This sequence comes from Mesorhizobium sp. M7A.F.Ca.CA.004.06.1.1, assembly GCF_003999135.1. NCBI lineage: Bacteria > Pseudomonadati > Pseudomonadota > Alphaproteobacteria > Hyphomicrobiales > Phyllobacteriaceae > Mesorhizobium > Mesorhizobium sp. M7A.F.Ca.CA.004.06.1.1. Next base: position 12,653 of record NZ_RZPQ01000047.1, read on the forward strand.
CCGCCAACAAGGAACTCGTCGAGAAGTTCCGCGCGCAGGGTTTCGAACCGGAAGCCTACACGCTCTACTCCTACGCAGCCATGCAGGCGATCGCCGCGGCAGCCACCGCTGCCAAGTCGAACGATCCGCAGGCAGTTGCCAAGGCGCTGCATGAAAACGGCCCGTTCAAGACCGTGCTCGGCGACCTGTCCTATGACGCCAAGGGCGACCCGACGCTGCCCGGCTACGTCATGTACGAATGGAAGAAGGGCGACGACGGCAAGTACACCTACATCCAGAAGATGTAAGCTCGTCAGTCTCCAGACCATCTACGATGCCCGGCGCTCGCGCCGGGCATTTTCTTTTGCCATCACGGGGGGCGGCCGATAGAGCCGGGTTCTTAGCCGGTGAATGATCGTGCGCTAACTGCAAAGCCGGCGCTTTTCTTGCTGTTCGGATGAATGCGAAGGGCTTCTGGCGCAATGATTCCATTTCAATCGGTTTAAACGCACGTCAATTTTGTTTGCACTGCAGCATTTTCACGCTAATCATTGCGCCGATTTCTCTTCCTTCCGTTGCTGGAGCCCAGTCCTTGGCCATCACGAAGATCCTCGTCGCCAACCGGTCCGAAATCGCCATTCGCGTTTTTCGCGCGGCCAACGAACTCGGCCTCAAAACCGTGGCGATCTGGGCCGAGGAAGACAAATACTCCCTGCATCGCTTCAAGGCCGACGAGAGCTACCAGGTCGGACGCGGGCCGCATCTGACCCGGGACATGGGGCCGATCGAAAGCTATCTGTCGATCGAGGAGGTGATCCGCGTCGCCAGGCTGTCGGGTGCCGATGCTATTCATCCCGGCTACGGATTGTTGTCGGAAAGTCCCGAATTCGCCGACGCCTGTGCCGAAGCCGGCATTACCTTCATCGGGCCGAAGCCGGACACAATGCGGCGGCTCGGCAACAAGGTCGCGGCGCGCAATCTCGCCATCGAGGTCGGGGTGCCGGTGATCCCCGCCACCGATCCGTTGCCGGATGACATGGAGGCGGTCAAGAAACTGGCCAAGGGAATCGGCTATCCGGTGATGCTGAAGGCGTCATGGGGCGGCGGCGGCCGCGGCATGCGCGCCATCCGCGCCGAAGCCGACCTTGCCCGTGAAGTCACCGAGGGCAAGCGCGAGGCGAAAGCCGCCTTCGGCAAGGACGAGGTCTATCTTGAAAAGCTGATCGAACGCGCCCGCCATGTCGAGGTGCAGGTGCTGGGCGACACCCGTGGCAATGCGGTGCACCTGTTCGAGCGCGACTGTTCGATCCAGCGCCGCAACCAGAAGGTCGTCGAGCGGGCGCCGGCGCCCTATCTCGAAATGTCGCAGCGCGAGGAGCTTTGCGGCCATGCGCTGAAGATCGCCCGCGAGACCAGTTATATCGGCGCCGGCACGGTCGAGTTCCTGCAGGATGCCGACACCGGCAAATTCTATTTCATCGAGGTCAATCCGCGCATCCAGGTCGAGCACACCGTCACCGAGCAGGTGACCGGCATCGATATCGTCAAGGCGCAGATCCACATCCTCGACGGCTTTGCCATCGGCACACCGGAATCAGGCGTGCCGGCGCAGAAGGACATAAGGCTGAACGGCCACGCGCTGCAGTGCCGCATCACCACGGAAGATCCCGAACACAATTTCATCCCCGACTACGGCCGCATCACCGCCTATCGCGGCGCAACAGGCTTCGGCATCCGCCTCGATGGCGGCACCGCCTATTCGGGCGCTGTCATCACCCGCTTCTACGATCCGCTGCTGGAGAAGGTGACGGCGTGGGCGCCGACGCCGGCCGAGACCATCGCCCGCATGAACCGGGCGCTGCGCGAGTTCCGCATCCGCGGCGTCGCCACCAACCTGACCTTCCTCGAAGCGATTATCAACCACCCGAGCTTCGCCGACAATTCCTACACGACCAAGTTCATCGACACGACGCCGGAACTGTTCCAGCAGGTCAAGCGCCAGGACCGCGCCACCAAGCTCATCAACTATCTCGCCGACGTCAGCGTCAACGGCCATCCCGAGACGCGCGGCCGGCCGCAGCCGAAGGCCGATGCGGCCGCACCCGTGGTGCCTTACCTCAACGGCAATGTGCCCGGCGGCAGCAAGCAGAAGCTGGATGTGCTCGGGCCGGAGAAGTTCGCCGCCTGGATGCGCGACCAGAAAGAGGTGCTGGTCACCGACACGACGATGCGCGATGGCCATCAGTCGTTGCTCGCCACCCGCATGCGCACGCATGACATTGCCGGCATCGCCGGTACCTATGCGCGTGCCTTGCCGCAGCTTCTATCGCTGGAATGCTGGGGCGGCGCCACCTTCGACGTCGCCATGCGGTTCCTCACCGAGGATCCGTGGGAGCGGCTGTCGCTGGTGCGCGAGGCGGCGCCCAATCTGCTGTTGCAGATGCTGCTGCGCGGCGCCAATGGCGTCGGCTACACCAACTATCCCGACAATGTCGTGCAGCATTTCGTCAAGCAGGCAGCAAGCGGTGGCATCGACCTGTTCCGGGTCTTCGATTGCCTGAACTGGGTCGACAACATGCGCGTCGCCATGGATGCGGTCGGCGCCGAGGGCAAGCTGATCGAAGCGGCGATCTGCTATACCGGCGACATCCTCGATCCGGCGCGGGCGAAATACGACCTCAAATACTATGTCGGCCTGGCCAGGGAATTGCAGGCGGCCGGCGCCCACATCATTGCCGTCAAGGACATGGCCGGACTGTTGAAGCCGGCGGCGGCACGCGTGCTGTTCAAGGAGCTGCGCGAGGCGACCGACCTGCCGATCCATTTCCACACCCACGACACGTCGGGCCTGTCGGCGGCGACGGTGCTGGCGGCGGTGGAAAGCGGCGTCGACGCCATAGACGCGGCGATGGATGCTTTCTCCGGCAACACCTCGCAGCCATGCCTTGGCTCGCTCGTCGAGGCGCTGAAGGGCACCGAACGCGACCCCGGTCTCGACCCGCAATGGATCAGGAAAATCTCGTTCTACTGGGAAGCGGTGCGCAACCAGTACGCCGCCTTTGAAAGCGACCTCAAGGGGCCGGCCTCGGAAGTCTATCTGCACGAGATGCCGGGCGGGCAGTTCACCAATCTGAAGGAACAGGCGCGCTCGCTCGGACTGGAGACGCGCTGGCACGAGGTGGCGCAGACCTATCACGACGTCAATCTGATGTTCGGCGACATCGTCAAGGTGACGCCGTCCTCCAAGGTCGTCGGCGACATGGCATTGATGATGGTCAGCCAGGACCTGACCGTTGCCGATGTCGAAAACCCGGACAAGGATATCGCCTTTCCGGACTCGGTCGTCTCGATGCTGCGCGGCGATCTTGGCCAGTCGCCAGGCGGGTGGCCGACGGCGCTGCAGAGGAAGGCGCTGAAGGGCGACAAGCCGATCACGGTGCGGCCCGGCTCACTGCTCAAGCCAGCCGACCTCAAGGCCAACCGCAAGGAAATCGAGGAGAAGCTCGAGCGCAAGCTGTCGGAGTTCGAATTCGCCTCGTGGCTGATGTATCCGAAGGTGTTCACGGATTTCGCCGGCGCGCAGGAAACCTATGGGCCGGTCAGCGTCCTGCCGACGCCGACCTATTTCTACGGCATGAAGCCGGAAGACGAGATCTTCGTCGACATCGAGAAGGGCAAGACGCTGGTGGTGCGCTGCCTGGCCATCGGCGATGTCGACGAGAAGGGCATGGTCACCGTGTTCTTCGAGCTCAACGGCCAGCCGCGTCGTGTCAAGGTGCCCGACCGGGCGCATGGCGCGTCCGCCGCCAAGGCCCGCCGCAAGGCCGAACCCGGCAACGAGGCGCATGTCGGCGCACCGATGCCGGGCGTCGTCTCGGCGCTTTCGGTGGCTGCCGGCCAGGCTGTGAAGGCCGGTGACGTGCTGCTTTCCATCGAAGCGATGAAGATGGAGACGGCGCTGCATGCCGAGCGCGACGGCACGGTCGCCGAGGTGCTGGTCAAGGC
>NZ_RZPQ01000480.1:0-4612 GCF_003999135.1 Mesorhizobium sp. M7A.F.Ca.CA.004.06.1.1
AAGCACTGCCCGGCAATCCCTATGACGGCCACACGCTGGCAAGCGTCATCCCCGACATGGAAAAGACCATCGGCAACGAGATCGGCCGCATCCTCGCCGACGCCGGCTATCGCGGCCACAACGCACCCCAGAGCCACAAGCTCAGGGTCTTCACCGCGGGCCAGAAACGCCGCGTCACCCCAGCCATCAAGCGCCAGATGCGACGGCGGTCGGCGGTCGAGCCCGTCATCGGGGCCACATCAAGAACGAACACCGCATGGGCCGCAACTACCTCGCCGGCCAGCAGGGCGACGCCCTCAACGCCATCCTGGCCGCCGCCGGATATAACTTCTCTCTCCTGCTCAGGTGGCTGAAGGGATTTTTGTGGCTTCTCATCGCAGCCTTACAAAGTCAGCCGAAGAGCTCGAAGCCTGATCCCTCTCATTGTTCACGGCCGACGGGACAACCCAACCTCAAGCGAGAACATTTCAGGGGGGCACATCGGGTGCAAGTAATCGAAGCGCATCACTGATGACCAATGCCGCCTGCTTCTTTCGGCAACGCGCAGCGATGCGCTTCTGCTGAGCGCGATGTTTCTAAGCAGCGTCCCCGAATTGGATCGCAACCCAGCCCTGCAGTTGGCGCCAGTTGGGTTCGAGCCTGGCGAAACGCTTCAAGCTAAACGATGAAATGTCTGCGAAGCTGCAGACGCCGTCGACAACTACGTCGCGGATTGCTCGCCCGCTTGACGGCGACAAGCCGAAGCCGACGCTGGACATCGTGGCAACAACCACGTTGGAGAATGTCGAGAGCCGGTCGATCACGGGGCGCCCGTCGGGGGTGTTCTCGATCACACCGGCCCAAGAACGAATAATGCGGGCATGCGCGGCCTTCGGCATCATTTCAACCAAGCGGCGGCCTATATGACCCATCAGGGGGGTTGAGGGGTTGGATATTACGCCTCCCTCGGCTAGTTCCAGCCATTCGTGTGGACCGCCTCCAAAGGCCAGATTACCGCGCAGCGTCTGCCTGCCGTGGAGATCGTTACCATCAACGCCACCATAAGCCATCAGGGGAAGCGGCTCGGTAACGATCATCTCGGCACGCGCGCTTGCCAAAGGAACCTCCTGCCCCAGCATCGCCGAGAAGCGCCCGGTGTATGGCCCGGCTGCAATGACCAGTTGATCGCAGCCAAATAGGCCGCGCTCCGTGTCTACGCCTACCACCCGCTCGCCTTCGGTGCGGAACCCGGTGACCCCGCAGTGCTGCACGAGCTGGCCGCCGTGGTCCTGCATGGCCCACGCGTAGCCTTGGACTGTGCGGTGTGGGTTGGCGTGCCCCCCGAAGTGATAGAAATGAGCACCGGCAACGTTGTCGCCGACGAGTGGAACGAGTTCTCGGAGCCGCGTCCGGTCGAGCAATTCGCACCGGTGTCCATGGCGCTCCATCGCAGCGGCGCTGCGAGTTGCGGCCGCCAATTGCTCCTCGGTCACGGCGACGTGGATGCGGTTTGCAGAGAACTCCGTAGGATAACCGAGCAGTTCATCCATGATTGGCCACAGCCGCAGCATCTCCGGGTAAAGAGGCGAAAAAACGTGTCCGCAGCCCCCTCCGTTACGGCCGGAAGCCTCCCAGCCAACGATGCCCTTTTCTATAACCAGAACATCGACGCCGGTTTGTGCTAGCCACCAGCCAGCACTCAGCCCTGTGACGCCGCCGCCAATGATCACAACGGATGCACCCATGTTCTCAGTCATGGCCGCCTCGCTCATCAAGCGCAGCCGCGGTGGTAACATGATCGGTGGCAACTGTATAAAACTCGGGAACCTCCCATTGGGCTTTCCATTGCGATGGTATTCCAAACCAGAGTGCCCAATGACGGGCCTGATCTGGCGATTCCGGGATTTGGCTGGCAATTTCTAGCGGCAGCGGTCGTACTGGCGCGCGGTAGCCCGCAAGGGGAATTGCCGCTAGCGACGCGCCGGACTGCATGGCCAGCAAAGCAGCTATCTGCTCGCGGCAGCGCCGACCTTGGCACGGTCCCATGCCTGCGCGAGTGAGCCGCTTGACCTGGTCCGGGTTTGGGGGCGCGTCGCCAAGGAGGGTTGAGAGTGAGCGATCGTTGCGGCGCTCGGTTTGCCAGCCAAGATAACGCGGGGGGCGTAGCTCGAGGATCTCGCGGGCGGTAATCTCCTCGCATTGACAGACGTGGAATTCGTCACGCGCAGCGATGACGCTGGCATGTACCCAGGCCAGACGGTAGGCTGCCAGATCGTAGGCCGGCCGGTCGGGTCGCGGCGCTCCATCGTGCGCATGGTCTCCGGCAAGGCCCAGATCATCAAGGATGGTGGCGACTGCCAGTAAGGCTTCGCGTTCCGCGATGCTGGGATCGCACGATTTTGTAGGCCAGATGCCGGCGCTGTCGCCGATCACGAAAATATTGCGCACACTGGTACGCTGACCTGCATCCACCGCCGGCGCATAGCCGCCCCGCTCTGGCTGAAAGGCGACCCTGCACCCGAGCGCTGCGAGAAGATCAATAACCGGCGTGGCTCCGACCGCCAGCACAACGCCGTCGCAAGCGATTCGGCGTTCTTTGCCAACAGCCCGACCGGCTTCATCCAAGGCGGAAATGAGCACTTCTTCAACTGAGTCCCGCCCCAGTACCTCACGCACAACATGACGGGTCAGGAATTCGCAGCCGCCAGCGCGTAATTCGTCTACCATGTGTACGGGACCGACAGCCTCGGCCGCCTGTTCCACGATCCCCGCTATTTCCACGCCGGCCTTCTCGAGTGCTGCGGCAGCCGCCAGCGCCTCAGCCGACGTGCCGAGGATCAACACTCTCCGAGGGTTTAGGGCCCTGAACCGCGTTGCCAGCGAAACCGCCGCCGTGGCACCCATTACGCCCGGCTTCTCCCACCCAGGGAAGCCGAGCCCGATATCGCGTCGGCCGGCTGCGACAATTACGTATTCTGCGCCTATCAGCCAGCCACGTGTCTCGTCGGCCAGACCGGCGATCGTGCCGGGGAGCCAGTGGACACCGGGACCGTTCGCATAAAGACCCCAACAGGCGGTGCCGAGCCGGACGTCAACCCCAGCTTCGAACGCTGTCTGGATAAGTGGCTCGGAAGCGACGAAGCTCTCAAGCATAGCATTGCGGTTGCGCGCTACAGGAGACATGCCCTGTCCGTAGTGAAGCGGCACCTCGTTGCCCATGGTTATGAAGGGAACCGGGTTTTCGTCAATGAGCACGACCGAGAGTCCTCGGCGAGCCGCGTCGATAGCGGCTGCGAGACCAGCAGGACCCGCGCCAACTACCAAGAGCTGGGTCTGTTCCTCGACGATCAGCTCTTTGCCGGCAACAGATTTTTCGTCAATCTTCATGGTTCAAGCCATTCTGGTAACTGTTGCCTTCGTCCGAGGTTCTCCACCCGTTCGGAATGGCGTTAAAGCCGAACGAGCCTCTGGCCGGATTTTCAGGCGCCCAGACACTCTCATCGATTCATCGCTTCAAGGGGCTCCATGTCAAATTCAGTTTGTGAATTGAGCTAATCTGATTTCGAGATGAGCGTGGGCGCGCATGGTTGAGCCTTGTCCCCCGTGAACACTCGACCGGAGGCGAGCAGAAGCTCTGTGGCATCACCAAGCGCGGGAACCGCTACGTCCGCAAGGTCCTCGCTCATGGCGCGCGCTCCTGCTTTCGACCTGGATCGAGCCCGGGATCGCCTTGGACGCTGGCTCGACGGCTTGCAGAGCCAGATGCACCCGAACAAGGCCGTTGTCGCACCCGCCGCCAAGATGGCGCGCGCATTGTATGGGTTGTCCTGACCAAGCCGAGAGCGCTCTACGAACGCAGGCACTTTCATCCACCATCTCGGCGCTAGATGGCCACGATACACAAACTGAATTTGACGACAAGCCCTCCACGATAAAGAATAATCGAAACCATGGCGGTTTAACGGCCAGGAAATACTAAGGGAACTAAGTGGTGTCTGAGCTATGAAGCACTCAGCGGCCCGTAGCATGATGTTGCCCAAACCATCGCCATCCCATCTGAGTCGGCTATCAACTACCGGCTGCACAACGCCACGAGGTTTGATGATCAGATTTGGCTTAGTTTGGTCAGCAATCGCGTTGAACAGGGAGATCGCTGTACACCCGCAGTGGTTCATAGCAAGGAGAGCCAGATAATGGCTCATGGATTACGAATGGCGGATCTCTCCAGATCGACCTGCTCAGATGGCGAGTCTGCTAATCAATGTATAAGTTGAAAATCACGAAGTCGCCGCAAGTCGCTCCATAGTAACTTAACCATTAGGCGTGCCTTGAGCCGCCGTTAAGAAAAAGGGGAACTAGAATATGACAATCTCTCGACGCGACCTCATGAAGCTAAGTATGGCGGCTGGAACGGCTTTGTCATTCCCCTCGATCTTGCGTGGGCAAACATTGCCAACGGACGCTCGGACGGTTCGGATGGTAATGGTTGAGCTCCAAATCTTTGATCCGGTGTTCACGACAACCGACCCCACCGTTTTCCACAGCTTGGGCGTTTATGATACGCTATTCGCCCCCGACAGCAAGCTTATGCCACAACCGCAAATGGTCGGGAAGTGGGGCGTTTCCGACGATA
>NZ_RZPQ01000481.1:0-4606 GCF_003999135.1 Mesorhizobium sp. M7A.F.Ca.CA.004.06.1.1
GAGGATGACCGCAGCAATGGCGTCGAGTTCGTAGGATTGCCCGAGCTGCAAGCCGTTGGCTGCGTAGAGCCGGGCCGCCGACATGGCGCCGCCAAGACCGGCCAGCAGGCCGGAAACGCCATAGACGAAGAGCAGCACCAGCGGCACCTTGATACCGGTCAGCCGCGCCGCTTCGGCATTGCCGCCGACGGCATAGATCCAGGTGCCGAGCACGGTGCGCTTGAGCACCAGCCAGGACAGCACCACCACCGACAGCGCGATGATGACCAGCCACGGAATGCCGAACAGCGAACCGTTGCCGATGAAATCGAACGGCAGGTCCGAGTTGAACACCGTGGTGTCCTGGCCGAGCAGGCGGGCGACACCGCGCACCGCGGTCAGCGAACCCAGCGTGACGATGAAGGGCGGCAGCTTGATGTAGGCGATGAGCAGCCCGTTGATGAGGCCGAAGCCGAGGCCGACCAGAATGGCCGCCGGCACGCCGAGCAAACCCCAGTCCGGCACCAGCGACACCATCACCGCCACCATCGCCGATGCGGCGAGGATGGCGCCGACGGACAGGTCGATACCGCCGGTCAAGATGACGAAGGTCATGCCGGCCGCCAACACGATGTTGATCGACGACTGCTGGGTGACGATCAGAAGATTGGTCTCGGTCAGGAAGCGCGGGTTCAGGAACTGGAAGCCGGCCGCCAGCAGGATCAGCACCGGCAGCATGCCGAGGGCAGCGAAAGCCGTGCGCAAACGTCGGCTTGTGCCGGTGGCCTGGCCGCCTGCGCTGATCTCGGTCGCCTTGTCGGTCATTGCTGAGCCGCTCCTGTTGCAAGTTCCATGATTTTCTCCTGGCTTAGCGGTTCGCCTTGCGATGCCGTCACCTCGCCCGATATCGTACCGTCGCGCATCACCAGCACGCGGTCGGCGACGCCGATCACCTCGGGCAGTTCGCTGGAGATCATCAGGATGGCAATGCCCTGTTTGGCGAGATTGTCGATCAGCCGGTAGATTTCCGATTTCGCCCCGACATCGACGCCGCGGGTCGGCTCGTCCAGGATGACGACCTTCGGCTCGGTTTCGAGCAGGCGGGCGAGCAGCACCTTCTGCTGGTTGCCGCCCGACAGCGAGCCGGCATTGGCCTGCACCGAACTGGTGCGGATGGAGAGATCGGCAACAGCCTTGGAAGCGCGCCTTTCGGCGGTCGCGAAGTCGCGCAAGCCGCCGGCGCGCGAATCCCGCGCCAGCACGCCCATGCTGATGTTGTCGGAAATCGACATGTCGAGGAACAGGCCAAGTTCCTTGCGGTCCTCGGTCAGATAGGCGATGCCGGCATCGAGCGCCTCGCGCGGCGAGCCGATGGAGATCGTTTTGCCGTCGAGTTCCAGCGTGCCTGACACGCGCCTGTCGGCGCCGAAGATCAGCCGCGCAAGCTCGGTACGGCCGGAGCCGACCAGACCCGCCAGCGCCAGCACCTCGCCCTTGTGCAGGTCGAACGAACAGTTTTTCAGGAGACGGCCGTCGGACATGCCACGCACCGAGAGCGCCACCGCGCGCTTTTCGTCCGGCGGCCGATGATCCTTCTTGTAGAAAGCCGACAGATCGCGGCCGACCATCATCGACACCAGGCGCGAGGCGCTGAGGTCGGCACGCTCGAGCGTACCGACATAACCGCTGTCGCGCAGCACGCTGACGCGATCCGCAAGCTGGTAGACCTCTTCCATGCGGTGACTGATGTAGATGATGGCGATGCCTTGCGATTTCAGCGTCGCGATGACCTCGAACAGCCGGTCGGTCTCGCGCGAGGTCAGCGACGTGGTCGGCTCGTCCATGACGATGATGCGCGCATTGGTCGACAGCGCGCGGGCGATCTCGACCAATTGGCGCTCGCCGAGCGACAGGCTGGAGACCATGTCGCGGGCCGAAAAGGAGACGCCCAGACGCGCGACGATCTCCCTGGCGCGCCGGGTGCACTGGTCGCGGTCGACGATACCGAAGCGTCGCGGCTCGTTGCCGAGGAAGATGTTTTGCGCCACCGTCAGATTGGGCGCCAGCGACAGCTCCTGATAGATCACCGCGACGCCGCTGGCGCGCGCCTTGATCGGATCGCCGGTCGCGGCCGGCATGCCGTCGATCAGGATCTCGCCGCCGGCATCCGGCCGATAGGCGCCTGAAAGCACTTTCATCAATGTCGACTTGCCGGCGCCGTTTTCGCCCATCAAGGCGTGCAGCTCGCCGGCGTGGACGCTGAGCGAGACATCGTGCAAGGCACGGATGGTGCCGAACGTCTTGGAGATGTGCCGCATCTCCAGCACCGGCTGGCGCGCGGTCTCGGCCCTGGCAATCGCACTCATCGCGCGCCTCCCACTGCCGCATCAGCGACGCCGCGGTCCATGGTGGCGTCGCGCCAATTGCTGCGATAGCCTGCCAACCCGGTGAAACGCGATGCGCGCACCGGCTCCGGAACTTCGGCGGCGAATTCGCGCCCGACGCTCTCGAAGGCGAGCGCCGCGGCACCCGTGGCGCTGCCCTCCAGCGTGGCGCCCTGCAGGAAGGCCTGGCCGGGACGCAACTGCGCCAGCAGCCCGGCGAGCACACCGCCTGTGTTCAGCCCGCCATCGACGATCACGGTGTTGTTCGAATGGATGAGGTCGAGGCAGAGATCGACCATCAGCGCGACATAGAGCAGCGCCGCGGCCGCGCGTTCCTCGGCATTGGGCGCGCGCCCGACCAGTCGGCCGGAATGCCCCGACATCGGCCCGCCCGGCGCAAAGCTCGGCAGCGCCATGATGCCGGCATCGATCACCCGCTGCACCACTGGGCCGGCGATCTCGCCTTGCCAGCCGGCGCTGATTGTTGCGAATTCGCGCCCGCCCATGAAGCGGATGGTCGGTACTGGGCCGCCGCCGACATCGACGTTGACCAGCATGTCGCGATCCCGGTCGAGTGCGTCGAGCGGGCAGTCCGGATTGAGCACGATGACCCAGGTGCCGGTCGAAACGACGGTGACCGGGCCAAGCTCCTGCCGGCGATAGGCATGCAGCGCCGCATTCGAGTCATGGACGCCGTTGTGGATGGCGATCGGTCGCGCCGCGGCGCCGAGGCGGTGCTCGCCGATAACAGTGCCGGCGCGCTCGAAGGCAGGCATCCGGTCACGCCAGCCCTGCGCGTCGACCAGCGAGGAAAAGTCTTGGCGGCGCGGCGCCCACAGATGCGAATGGCAGCCGAGATAGGACACTTCCGAGACCGCCCGCCCGCCAAGGCGCCAGCTCCAGTATTGCGGATAGCCGAGGATCGATTTCGACGCAGCGAACGCGTCCGGATCGACCTCCTGCAGCCACAGCATGTGGCGGCCGTAGTTGAAGCCGAGCGGCAGCCGCGGCGAGAACGTCTCGGAAAAGTCAGGAATGCGGCGATCGATCCGCGCGGCAATCTCGGCCGGCGGCTCTTGCTCGTAATCGAGGATCGGACGCGTCAGCGCCGCCTCGTCGACCAAGGCAAAGGTGCAGCCATGGCCCGACACCATCACCCCTTCCACTCCATGACCGTCGACCGCATCGGCAACGGCGCTGAGCGCCCAATGGTGGAGGGCCGCCTCGTCGAGCACGCTGAAGCCGTCTTGGCGCACCCATTTCGGCTGTGTCCGGCGCTCGTCGATGATCCGCCCGTCCTGGCCGAAGACGAACAGCTTCGAATTGGTCTTGCCGAAATCGAGGACAGCCACCTTCACTGGATGGCTCCCGAGGCTATCCGCACCATGACGCCGGCGTCTTCCAGCATGCGCGCATCTGCGTCGGAGAGGCCGTCGTCGGTGACCAGCGTGCCGATGCGCGAAAGCGGCAGCGCGACATTGCGCGCGTGGATCGACAGTTTGCGGCTATCGGCCAGCACCACGATCTGGTCGGCGCAGAGGCTGAGATCGACGATCGAGCGTACCAGCAGCGGGTGCGATTCCATCACGCCTTCCTGGCCAAGGCCTTGCGCGCCGAGAAAGAATTTGGAGGCGTAGAAAGGCACGGCCTGGGTGAGCGAATGGATGATGCCGGGCTCGCGATGCAGATCACCGCCGGCAACCGTCAGGCTGCAATGGCCGTGGTCGCTGAGATAGGCCGCCAGCGGCATCGAGTTGGTGTAGAGGCGGATGTTGCGCTCGGCGAGCTTGACCCCGAGATGGAAGCAGGTCGAGCCGCCATGCACGATAACGGCGTCGCCGTCACGCACCATGGTCGCCGCCAGAGCGGCGATCTGCCGCTTGGCCTCGACCGCAAGGTCGCGGTTCTCGTCATAGGGCCGGGCGTAGGCGACACCGGCCTGGGAAGCGCCGTCGAGTGCCGAGATGCCGCCATAGACCTTCCGTGCTTCGCCGGCCTCGTCGATCCGGTCGATGTCGCGCCTGACCGTCGCGGCCGAAACGCCAAGCCGTTCCTGCAGCTCACGCACCGAAGCGAACGGACGATCCCGCAGCAGTTCGACGATCTGACGCTGGCGGCCGGAGTCGCTCAATTCTTTCCTCCCGGATGCCATTTTCCATGGCAGTTGGCGCAACTTACTCAACATTAGCCAGATTGCAAGCGGGTTTTGATGATAGTAGATCACTATTGACGTAGATCACTCG
>NZ_RZPQ01000482.1:0-4602 GCF_003999135.1 Mesorhizobium sp. M7A.F.Ca.CA.004.06.1.1
GGTCCCCACATTCAGTTTGCGCCCGACGCTGCCTCGATGCCACTCCACACTAGACTCGCTTATACCGAGATCGGCGGCAATCTGCTTATTCATCCGTCCCGCAGCGACCAGCCAGGTCACATCCAATTCGCGTTCGGTCAGACACGAGAAACGCCGTCGCAAGTCATTAATGGCTTGCTGCTGGCGTCGCCTCGCGCGATCCCGTTCGAGAGCTGCGGAAACGGCGTCTAGCAGATCCTGATCCCGGAATGGTTTGGTGAGAAAGTCGACCGCTCCTGATTTCATAGCGCGGACGGTCATCTGTATATCCGCATGGGCGGTAAGGAAGACGATCGGAGTCTTAACTCCCGACCGGGCGAGATGCTCTTGGAACTCAAGTCCGCTGAGCCCCGGAAGCCGGACGTCCAGGACGATGCAACTTGGGTTGTCAGGCGACCTGTTCCGCTGAAGAAAATCACTGACCGAACCGAATGCTTGTGAGGAGAGATCGATGGATTTCAGAAGATCTTGAAGAGCTTGGCGAACCATAATGTCGGCATCAATTATAGATACGCTGGAGTCCCTACCGGCAAACTCGCTTCGGGACGTTTGACGACGAGAGGTGCCGTCGCCCGATAAAGCTAGGAATGCACCCGACGTCACGGTGTCAAGAAGCTCTTTTGCCGTATTTTCCATTGGTTCGACCTTAATCTTTAATTTCTCTTCGAGTTCTACTCAGAAAACGCGTGAAAGAGGTGGCACAATGATCAAAGATTGGCAGCATTGCGTTGGGAAACGGTGCGCCTGTCTGGTTTCTGGTCATAAACCTGTGTGTAATGAAGACCGTGATTCAGCACCATTAAACATTTCCATTAGACCTACGTTGACCGATCAGACGTCCGCATCCAGTTCGCCGCACTTCCCATGCGATTGTGCAGTGCCCCTCTCCACCCAAGGGAAGTTCACACTCAGAGCCGAGAACAGTTTGCTGATCAAGTGATCAAGGCGAGAGCAAGGGGAGCGTTGTTCACTCCGAATTTTAACTCTCGCTCCGGTGCAGTGCCGGAGCGAGATTATCTCGATCTGCGCGAAGCACGGAAGTTGCGGCGCAGGGTCATTCTTTCCGTGCCGCTGGGACTTGGTCGGACTCTCCACATGCGTTCGACACTATTTGCAAGAGGCAGTTCGATGGAGAACGTCGATCCGACATTTTGGATTGATCTCACCGCGACTTGATGGCGAAGCAGATCCGCAGTCTGGCGGACGATCATAAGGCCAAGACCCATTCCGTCCCACTCAGCGGAATCACCGCGCTCGAATGCGTCGAAGATGCGTTCGAGGCGTGCTGCGGGGATGCCGGCGCCGTCGTCCTGCACGTCGATGCACGCTCTGTGGCGCCTGGTCCGACACACCAGTCGGACATGGCCACGCGGACCGCTATACTTAATCGCATTGCCGACCAAATTGCGCAGGATCGTGTGGAGCATTTCAGGATCCGTTTCGACGATGCTGTCGGATGAGATTATCCGAAGCTCGACGCCGCAAGCCTCTGCATAGAAGCGCCAGTCGCTTTCGACCCGCTCCAGTACTTGAGCAAGGAGGACATTCTGGCGGCGCGGTTGCAACGTCTCGTCCTTCTGCGACAAGCGAGCGATGTCATCGAGTTCGCTACCGAGGCGCTTCATGGCATCAAGTGCGATGCGGAGACGATCTGCAATAAGGGCCGGCATACCAGCTTCTGCCGCGTAGGCGAGCGACATCATCGCGACATGCAGCGGTTGCTTCAAATCGTGGCCCGCTACCGCCATCATCCTCGCCATTGCGGCACGCGATGCTAATGCGCGCTCCACTGCTTCTGCACTCGCTTGCTCTGTCGTCATCTTCATTCCCGATCTTCGCCGTTATGCTCGACGCCACGCTACGGCGAAGGTCGATCGTGAATAATCCCACGTAGCGGCAGTCGCGGTCGCCTACACGGGCGAGCGACCGTACTTATGTACGGAAGAACGATCCCTTGCGCCGATATCTGAAGTGCCAACCGCCGCTTAGCTTCACACAATCTGGGGGACCCAGTACGGCAAGCCTACCGTTTTGTTGAAGCAAAGGAATCAAATATGACCATGCCTTCGTTCCGATACCAACTCGAAAAGTCCATCCCACGTGTCGGCAACGGCGGCATCACGCGGGGCGCGTCGATACACCAGTTTCCCGCCAGCATCGGTATCGCCGGCGTGTCGATGCGTCTCGATCCTGGCGCCATGCGCGAACTGCATTGGCATGCCAACGCCGCGGAATGGGCGTATGTGATTTCTGGCAACTGCCGCACAACGGTTCTTAATCCAAACGGGGGAGCGGCGACCGATACGTTCGGCCCGGGTGATGTTTGGTATTTCCCGCGCGGATGGGGTCATTCTATCCAGGGCCTCGGACCCGGCGAATGCCATTTCATTCTCATCTTCGACAATGGCGATTTCTCAGAGGATCATACCTTCAGCATCACCGACTGGCTGTCTTGTACGCCAGCGGAGGTCGTACGACAAAATCTGGGCCTTTCCGCTGAGTGCCTGTCAATGCTGCCGCACGGAGAGGCCTATTTCGCAACCGGCCCGGCGCCCGATGACCGGTCCCGGGATGCCGAGCCGCGGCCGGTTCCGGAACTGACAACATTCCATCGCTACCCGCTTTATGCTCAGCAACCGCGACGGGTGCCGGGCGGGGGAACGCAAAGAACCGTGTCGGTAGACGAGTTTCCGATCTCTACCACGATGGCCGGTTCGTTGTTGGAAATCGAGCCTGGGGCGATGCGCGAACTGCATTGGCACCCCAATGCCGACGAGTGGCAATACTACATCGAAGGCGCTGCAGAGATGGCGGTGTTCCTTGCCGAGGGACAGGTTGTCATTGAGCAGTTCGAGGCAGGGGACATCGGTTATGCGCCAATGGGTTCCGGCCACTATATCCGCAACACGGGGCCAGGAGTCCTGCGGGTCCTCGTCGGGTTCAATAACGGTCACTACGAGGCGAACGACCTCTCCGCCTGGCTAGCGGCCAATCCGGTCGACGTGCTGGCGGCGAATCTAAGCTTGCCGAGGGTGGCGGTGGCCGGTCTGAGGGCCAGACCGGGTTTTCTGGCGCCCGGCGCCCCGTGACGGACGCGGCTGAAACCGACCGCGTCACCCATCGCCGTCTCCCCGACTACTCTCCTCCTGGCGCGTAGGCTCGTTCTCGGTCGAGTGGTGGGCGAGAACGGAGCGGGGCTGAACACTGTGTTTCATCCAGAAGGAAAGCACAAATGAACACACCGGTTTGGCTCATCACCGGCGGATCGAGCGGGCTGGGCGCGTCTATTGCGCACGCGGCTCTGCGAGCCGGACATCGCGTGGCTGTCACGGCGCGGGACAGCTCTCGCCTGGACGCGCTGGCCGCGGATTATCCAGGCGCGGTACTGCCCCTATCGATGGATTTGACTAGCACCACCGAAATAGAGGCGGCCGTTGCGGCGGCCGAGGGATGGCATGGCCATATCAACGTACTCGTGAACAATGCGGCGGTCGGCTACCTCGCCCTAATAGAGGAAGGGCAAGACGAGAAAGTTCGTAAGCTATTCGAAACCAATGTGTTTGGCGCGGTCGCGGCCATACGGGCTGCCCTGCCTGGCATGCGCGCACGCGGAAGCGGGACGATCATCAATATCTCCTCGACCAACGGCATCGTCGCCATGCCGTCCCTCGGCTACTATAGCGCGTCGAAATTCGCTCTCGAAGCGCTCACTGAAGCGCTGACGCAAGAAGTCGCGCCGCTTGGCATACGCGTGATGTCGGTCCAGCCGGGGGGCATGCCGACGGGCATAGTCTCGCGCAATCTCCGGAGCCCGAGGATCGAGGGCTACGATGCCCCGGCGCATGCCATCATGGATCTTCTGGAAAACGACAGAGATGGCGCCCTTGCGCCGAGCGACCCCCATCGGATTGCACAGATACTTGTCGGTCTGGTGATGGCTAAAACCATGCCTCGGCAACTTATACTTGGCCCCGACAGTTGGGAGGCCATTACGTCAAAACTGATCGCGCAGCGTATGGAGTTCGACGCGTGGAAGGATATCGCCTACAGCACGGTCGCACTGTGAACGTTCCACGAGTTCGTCCGGGGATCGGTCAAACTGTCCGGAGAAGCTTCCGACCAATTAGCGCGGACGATACAGAGGTGGGAGCTAGCTCCGTCTCGAGCGAGGCCGCTGGTGTGTCGATCGAGAGGCGAAGGCGATCAGCTAGGATGGTCGCTTTGCCGGGCGTCTAGCCTCAATCTTCGTTCTCACGAGTGAGTCCTGACGTCCTGCCGCAACTCGGACGGCCCTGCGGCGTTCGCGTTGTGCTTGCTGGTGTAGGGTCACGCGTGGACGGCACGTACGCCATGTTCGGCTAGTGCGGCTGCGTTGCAGCCGTGTCAAACGGTTCGGTTCGCCGGAATCAAACCGAGATCTGCCAGGAGACTGGCAGATCTCGTCGGATCTATGGGTCTGTCTTTGCGGGTAGCAGGTCAGGCGGCGACGGATCGGCTGCTGATGCGACGCTTTTGTCTTGAACGCAGGGATAGCCCAAGACCAATGAAACCGCCGCCCTGGAA
>NZ_RZPQ01000483.1:0-4601 GCF_003999135.1 Mesorhizobium sp. M7A.F.Ca.CA.004.06.1.1
GGCGTGTATTATCCGCTCGGCGTGGCGTTGTCGGAAATCTACGGCAAGGGCATCGAAGGCGCTCGCACCCAGGTGCAGGCGACCAAGGCTTCGGTTGAAAACCTCAATCTGCTGCAGCAGGGCAAGGGCGAGATCGCCTTTGCGCTCGGCGATTCCGTCAAGATGGCCGCCGAAGGCAATGCCGAGGCCGGTTTCCCAGGCAAGCTCGACAAATTGCGCGGCATCGCCGCCATCTATCCCAATTACATCCAGATCGTCGCCAGCCAGGAGTCCGGCATCAAGACGCTGGCCGACCTCAAGGGCAAGAGCCTGTCGGTCGGCGCACCGGCGTCGGGCACCGAACTCAATGCGCGCGCGATCTTCGCCGCCGCGGGGCTGAAATACGAGGATCTCGGCCGGGTCGAATACCTGCCCTTCGCCGAATCGGTCGAGCTGATCAAAAACCGGCAGCTCGACGCCACTCTGCAATCGGCCGGACTCGGCGTCGCCTCGATCCGCGACCTCGCCACCTCGGTGCCGATCAATGTCGTGGCGGTGCCGGCCGAGGATGTTGCGAAGATCGGCTCGCCCTATCTTTCGGTGGTCATTCCCAAGGGTACCTATGAGGGCCAAAGCGAGGATGTCGCCACCGCCGCCGTCGGCAATTTCCTCATCACCCGCGCCGATGTCTCCGACGAGATCGCCTATCAGATGACCAAGCTGATATTCGACCATCTCGACCAGCTTGCCGCGGCCCATGCCGCCGCCAAGGCGATCGACCAGGCCAAGGCGCTCGACGGCATGCCAGTGCCGCTGCACCCCGGTGCGGAACGGTATTACAAGGAGAAGGGATTGTTGAAGTAGCGGAGCATGGCTCGGCTATCGGAGATGCACTCGCCAGGCGTCCCCCTCTGCCCTGCCGGGCATCTCCCCCTCAAGGGGGGAGATTGGCCGTCACCATACCTTTCGCCATTCGCTAGCGTTGCAGAACGTGCGCAGACACCGACGCTGCTGATCTCCCCTGAGGGGGAGATGTCCGGCAGGACAGAGGGGGGCGCCTCGCACTACACTTCGCTCCTTCTGGAGACAGTCGGATGAGCGAAGCATCGTCTGGAACAACGACCGACGGCAAATCCACCACCTTCCATCTGCCTGCCGTCGAAGAACAGGTCGAAGGCCTGCCACCCGGCTTCGGCGACGGCATCGCCGGCAAGGCCGCCTT
The DNA here is from genome assembly GCF_003999135.1 of Mesorhizobium sp. M7A.F.Ca.CA.004.06.1.1. Lineage (NCBI taxonomy): Bacteria > Pseudomonadati > Pseudomonadota > Alphaproteobacteria > Hyphomicrobiales > Phyllobacteriaceae > Mesorhizobium > Mesorhizobium sp. M7A.F.Ca.CA.004.06.1.1. The sequence goes on from NZ_RZPQ01000483.1 coordinate 1,202, forward strand.
TCTCATCGCCGTCGCCTTTTCCGTGTTCCAGATCTATGTCGCCGCCTATGGCAGCATGCCGAGCCAGGTGGTGAGGGCGATGCATGTCGGCTTCCTGCTGCTGCTCGGCTTCGGCCTGATCGCCAATCTGCGCGCCAAGAGCATGCCGGCCAAAGCAGCGTTCTGGGCGCTCGGGGCGCTCGGCTTCGGCACCGGCCTGTACAATTGGGTGTTCTACACCGACCTCATCCGCCGCTCCGGCTTCCTGACCACGCCGGATCTCATCGTCGGCGCGGTGCTGGTGGTGCTGGTCTTCGAGGCGGCGCGGCGGCTGATGGGGCTGCCGCTGGCGATCATCGCCTTCATCTTCCTCGCCTACTGCTTTTTCGGCAACCATCTGCCGCCGCCGCTCGTCCATCGCGGCTATGATTTCGCCCAGCTGGTCGACACCTTCGCCTACGGCACCGAAGGCATCTACGGCACGCCGATCTATGTCTCGGCCGCCTACATCTTCATCTTCGTTGTCTTTGCCGCCTTTCTCGAACGCGCCGGCATGATCGCGCTGTTCAACGATTTCGCGCTGGGCCTTGTCGGCACATGGCGCGGCGGCCCGGCGCAGGTCTGCGTGCTGTCGTCGGCGCTGATGGGCACCATTTCCGGCTCGGGAGTCGCCAATGTGGTGGCCAGCGGCCAGTTCACCATCCCGCTGATGAAGCGCTTCGGCTTCCGCTCGGCCTTTGCCGGTGCCGTCGAGGCGACCTCCTCGATGGGCGGCCAGATCATGCCGCCGGTGATGGGCGCGGTCGCCTTCATCATGGCCGAGACGCTGAACGTGCCTTATGCCGATGTGGTCAAGGCGGCGATCATCCCAGCGCTGCTCTATTTCGGCGCGTGCTTCTGGCAGGTGCATCTGGAAGCCGGCAAGGCCGGGCTGCACGGCATGGCCAAGGCGGACCTGCCCAATCCGTGGGACGCGGTGAAACAGCACTGGCCGCTGGTGCTGCCGCTGGCAGCGCTCGTCTACCTGCTGTTTGCCGGCTACACGCCGATCTTCGCCGGCACGATGGGCCTGGCGCTGACCATCGTGCTCATCCTCGGCACGCCGCTGGCAGCAGCGATCGGTCCGCTCGCCTTCCGCATCGTCTTCTGGATCGCGCTCGGGCTTGCCGCCGCTTCGTTCATGAAGTTCGGCGTCAATCTCCTCGGCGCCGTCATCGCCGCACTGGTGGTCGCCTGCTTCACATTCAAGGGCGGCCGCGAGACGCTGCGGATCTGCGTCGACTCGCTCGCCGAAGGGGCCAAGAACGCGCTGCCGGTCGGCATTGCCTGCGCCATCGTCGGCATCGTCATCGGCACGCTGACGCTGACCGGCATCGCCTCGACCTTCATCGGCTGGATCATCTCCATCGGCGAGAACAATCTGTTCCTGTCGCTGTTGCTGACCATGCTCACCTGCCTGGTGCTGGGCATGGGCATCCCGACCATTCCCAACTACATCATCACCTCGTCGCTGGCCGGGCCGGCGCTACTCGAGCTTGGCGTGCCGCTGCTGGTCAGCCACATGTTCGTCTTCTATTTCGGCATCATGGCCGATCTGACGCCGCCAGTGGCGCTGGCCGCCTTTGCCGCGGCACCCATGGCTAGGGAAAGTGGCCTGAAGATCGGCATCCAGGCGACTAAACTCGCCATTGCCGGCTTCGTCGTGCCGTTCATGGCGGTCTACACGCCGGCTCTGATGCTGCAGGACGCCGGGCCGATCGCCGCCCAGTTCGGCTATCCCGTCGAGGTCGCCTACATCGTCGCCAAGGCCTGCATGGGCATCGTGCTGTGGGGTGCCGCCGCCGTCGGTTTCCTCGCCAGCCGCATGGCATTGTGGGAACGGCTCATCGCCTTCGCGGCCGGCGTGCTGCTGGTCGCCGCGGTGCCGCTGACCGACGAGGCCGGCTGGGCGCTGGCGCTGGCCTGGATCGGCTGGCACTGCTTTCGTGCGCGGCAGGCTTCAGCCAAAACATGAGCCTTTGCATCCTGGCCGCCGGCAAGATGGTGACGTTCTCCGTCGCCGCCTTTACGCTGTCCTGGACGCATTCGGTGGAACGGACGCGCTGGGAGGAAGACTGGAAGGTCACGCCTATCGGCCTGCAGCTGGTCGAGGCGCGGGTCAAGAGCTCGGGCGCCGGCATGGAGCCATCGGAAGGCGCGGTGCTGAAGAATGGCTGGTGGGCCTACACGCCCACGGTCGGCCCACAGCGGCGCGTCATACTCGCCGCCTCTGGCGCAACCGGCGACGGCTGGACGCTGTGCTCGGTTCAAGGCTGCCGGGAATTGGGCAAGGGGGCCGGCGACGCGATCGTGCTGAAGCCGTGCGAATCCACCGGTTCGAGCCAACCGCGATAACGCCCGATCAATGCGCTGAGCGGCGGCTCGTTCTCCAGCAGCCACATCCTCAGTCAAGGAACCGCTCGCGCAGCTCCGGAGAAGGAACCTCGCAGCTGTCCTTCCTGCCGAACAGCGCGTAGCGATTCCTGGCAACGCGCTCATAGAGCCAGTCGCGCAGCGGGCGCGGCAGCAGCAGCAGCGTTTTTGCCGCCCGCCAGGGCCAGCCGAGTTCCGCCATGACAGCGACGAAGCTGTCGAGCCGCGTGAAGGCGACGCCGTCGATCAGGACGAGGTTGGTTTCGTAAGAGTCCGTGCGCAGTCCATGCTTCCGAAACAGCGTTTCACCGAAGGGCGACTGCGCGGTGGCGAAGCGGAAACGGCCTTGGCGATCGAGCCTGACCACCATGCGCACGAAGCCGGAGCAGAGCACACAGACGCCATCGAAAACGATCAATCGATGGCGTGCGTCGAGAGTTGTTCCGGAGGGACGATTTGACTGGGGTCGACTGGGTTGGGAATGGTCGGTCACGCTGGCCTCGGCTGCTCGTGTCCTATGACACTAAGCCGGCCAGCGTCGGTATCAAAGCCGTGGCGATGTCGCACGGCGCCTGTCGGCGAGAGCGGGACGCTCGGCGCGATAGGTGGTGGCGCGGGTAGAGGCGGCCGGCCTGCAGATCCTGCTGTTGTGGCGATTTTCGAAAGCCATGATCAGTGCGCGCCCAGCGAGTTGCCGCGACGGGCGCAAGCAGGGCCGGGGCCGCGCATGTAATAGCGCTCGGGCCGATAGGTCGGCGCGACGAATTCGCGGATGGCGGCGGCATAGCCGATGAGGTGCGCGAGGAAGTTCATTACCCTTGTCCCTGTCCCGATTTTCGGATGTCCCTTCCGAATTGCGGTCATCATAGCGTCGAGGCGTGAATAGTCGGTGAACGTGATGTTAATATCTGGTCGAAAATGCCTCGCTTCGTGGCTGGATTGCGGCTGATTCGGGGTCTTTCCGTGCAGTTGGCCGGCATTCCGGCCAATGTGACTTTTGCATCACATA
>NZ_RZPQ01000484.1:0-4586 GCF_003999135.1 Mesorhizobium sp. M7A.F.Ca.CA.004.06.1.1
GCTCCGGCGGCGAGGCCTCTGTCATGGCCGACAGCGCCGAAGGGCGCTGGGTCAATTTCCCTGTGCTGACCGACAGCCACCGCGCCCATGTCAAATCGACGCTCGGGCCGCTGGTCGCGGTCGCCAATCCCTTGGACTATCACACCTTCATCTGGAACAACGAGCCGGCGATGACCGCCACCTTCACCGCAATGGTGTCGGGCGGCTTCGACCTCAACATGCTGGTGCTGGATTTTCCGCGACCTGATCGTTGTTCGGTCACCGATTGGTGGGCGACGCTGCGCGCCTTCGAATCGGCGCTGAAGACCAACAAGGCGCATGGCGCGATCGTCTCGTCGCTGCCGGAAAACCTGCCGGAGGAGTACACCGCCGAACTGATGGCGCGCGGCATGGTGCCGTTGTTCGGCATTTCGGAAGCCATGGATGCCGCCGGGGCGGCGGCCTTCATCGGCTGGGCTTGGGCCGAACCGCAGGCGCAGCCGATCGACACTTCTGCTGCCGGTGCGCCTGGTGGCGACCATGTCACGCCCGACGAGGCCGAAGCAAAATCGCGGCTGATCAAGGCCGGCCTGCCGGTGCCGAAAGGCGAACGGGCCGCCAATGCGGTCGAGGCGGTGATTTCGTCGATGGCGCTCGGCTTTCCCGTCGCACTGAAGGCGCTCGGCGTCAGCCACAAATCCGAAGTTGGCGCCGTCAGGCTCAACCTCAGGGATGCCGAATCCGTCAGCACCGCGGCGCATGACCTCTTGCCGCTCGGCACCGGGCTCTATGTCGAGCGCATGGTGCGCGACGGTGTCGCCGAGCTCATCGTCGGCTTCACCCGCGACCCGATGTTCGGTGCGGTGATGACCTTGGGCACCGGCGGCGTGCTGGTCGAATTGTTGCGCGACAGCGTCACGCTGATGCTGCCGGCGACGCGCGACGATATCGAGGCGGCGCTGCGCGGCCTGAAACTGTTCCCGCTGCTCGAGGGCTATCGCGGCCGGCCAAAAGCCGATGTCGCGGCTGCCATCGATGCCATTTCGGGCATTGCCGCCTTCGTGCAGCAGAATGCCGGTGAGATCGAGGAACTCGACATCAACCCGCTGATCGTCTGCAGCGAAGGCAAGGGCGCCTGGATCGCCGACGCACTGCTGGTGCTGGGAGAGAACAAGAATGTCTGACGTCATTTCGACCCGCCGCGAGGGCACCATCCTCGAGGTCACCCTCGACCGGCCCAAAGCCAACGCCATCGACCTGAAGACCTCTCGGCTGATGGGTGAGACCTTCAAGGCATTCCGAGACGATCCGGAATTGCGCGTCGCCATCGTCAAGACCGCCGGCGACAAGTTCTTCTGTGCCGGCTGGGACCTCAAAGCCGCTGCCGGCGGCGATGCCGTCGATGGCGACTATGGCGTCGGCGGCTTTGCCGGGCTGCAAGAATTGCGCGACCTCAACAAGCCGGTGATCGCTTGCGTCAACGGCATGGCGGTCGGCGGCGGCTTCGAGCTGGCGCTGTCCTGCGACCTCATCTATGCCTCCGATCATTCCTCCTTCGCGCTCCCCGAAATCCGCGCCGGCACGCTGGCCGACGCGGCAACGATCAAACTGCCGAAGCGCATCCCCTACCATGTCGCCATGGACCTTCTGCTGACCGGCCGCTGGATGGATGTGGCCGAGGCGCATCGCTGGGGCCTGGTCAACGAAGTGCTGCCCAAGGAGAAGCTCGAGGACCGTGTCTGGGAGATCGCCCGGCTGCTCGCAGGCGGCCCGCCGCTGGTCTTTGCAGCGATCAAGGAGACCGCGCGTGTGGCCGAGGCGCTGACCTTCCAGGACGCCATGAACAAGGTGACCCGCCGCCAGCTGCCGACGGTCGATGCCCTCTACGGCTCCGAGGATGGCATGGAGGGTTTTCGCGCTTTTGCGGAGAAGCGTGAGCCGGTTTGGAAGGGGAAGTAGTGGATACCGCCGGAACGATGGCGCTTACCCCCCTCTGGCCTGCCGGCCATCTCCCCCTCAAGGGGGGAGATTGGCAGCTTCGATCTCTGCACTCTTCTTGCGACGCAGAAGGTTGGCGAAAGTTTTCGCAACATCCGATCTCCCCCCTTGAGGGGGAGATGTCCGGCAGGACAGAGGGGGGCGCCCTGGCTCAGCCTTGGGCGCCTTTCCAGCACCCATGACCGATTACAAAACCCTCATCGACGCCGAGACCTGGGCGTTCATAGAGCGGACCAATTCTTACTATCCGCCCGACACGATCGACTACACGATCGCGCAGCAGCGCGGGATCTATGACCGCATGTGCCGCGAATTCTTTGCCGGCTATCCCGAAGGCGTGGCGGTCGAAACCTCAGCCATTGCGACGCCCACGCACGACATCCCGATCCGCACCTACCGAAGCACACACAAAGCTGCGGTGACGGTGCTCTATGTCCATGGCGGCGGCTTCATCCTCGGTGGGCTGGACAGCCACGACGATGTCTGCGCCGAGCTCTGTGCCCGCACCGGCTATGAGGTGGTCTCGGTCGATTATCGGCTGGCGCCGGAGCATCTGCATCCGGCGGCCTTCGACGATGCGATGAGCGCCTTCGAATGGGCCGCCGCCAATCGCGATCATTCTATCGTGCTGTGCGGCGACAGCGCCGGCGGCAATCTCTGCGCCGCCGTCAGTCACGCCACGCGTGACCGTTCGAAAAGGCCGTTTGGCCAGGTGCTGATCTATCCCGGCCTCGGCGGAGACCGCGCGAAAGGCTCCTATGTCAAGCACGCCGAAGCGCCGATGCTGACCGTGCGCGATCTCGAATTCTACAAGCACATCCGCACCAGCGGCGTGGATAGGACCGGGGACATCACGCTGTCGCCGCTCGCCGACACCGACTTCTCCAACCTGCCGCCGACAGTACTGATCACCGCCGAGTGCGACCCGCTGTCGTCGGATGGCGAGAGCTATCACGACCTGGTCGTGGCGGCGGGCGGACGCGCAACCTGGTTCGAGGAAACGGGGCTGGTGCATGGTTATCTCCGAGGCCGGCACACGGTCGGCCGCGCCCGCGCAAGCTTCACCCGGATCGTCGATGCGGTGACCGCGCTTGGACAGGGCGATTGGCGCTGGTGATCGCGGCTGGACTCTGAGGACCGACCGGCCCCGGCTCATCCCACCGAAGCGGCCGCCGCACGACCGGCGCTGCGGCCGGAAAAGATGCAGCCGCCGAGGAAGGTGCCCTCAAGCGCCGCATAACCATGCACACCGCCGCCGCCAAAACCGGCGGCTTCGCCGACGGCGTAGAGTCCCGCAACAGGCTGGCCATCGGCACCCAGCACGCGGCTGTCGAGATCGGTCTGCAGGCCGCCCAGCGTCTTGCGGGTCAGGATGTTGAGGCGCACCGCTATCAGCGGGCCGTTTGCCGGATCGAGCATCTTGTGCGGCTTGGCCGTGCGGATCAGCCGGTCGCCGAGATAGGCGCGCGCCCCGCGCAGAGCGGTGATTTGCATGTCCTTGGAGAACGGGTTGTTGAGCTGCCGGTCGCGGGCGCGCATTTCGCGCTCGACCTGGGCTACCTCAAGAAGCGGCTCGCCGCCGGCCAGCGCGTTCATGCGCGCGACCAGCGTCGGCAAGTCGGCCTCGACGATGAAATCCTCGCCCTTCTCCATGAACGCCTTGACCGGGCCCGGAATGCCCGATGTGGCGCGGCCGAGCACCTGGCGCCAGCTCTTGCCGGTCAAATCGGGGTTCTGCTCGGAGCCCGACAGCGCGAACTCCTTCTGGATGATCTTTTTGGTCAGGATGAACCAGGAATAATCGAAGCCGGTGCTCATGATGTGGGAGAGCGTGCCCAGCGTGTCGAAACCGGGATAGAGCGGCATCGGCAGGCGCTTGCCGCGCGCATCGAGCCACAGCGATGACGGGCCGGGCAGGATGCGGATCGCATGATCGGTCCAGACCGGCGCCCAATTCTTGATGCCCTCGACATAGTGCCACATGCGGTCACGGTTGATGATCGAACCGCCGGCCCGTTCCGTGATCGCCAGCATGCGGCCGTCGACATGATCGGGCACGCCGGTGATCATGCGCTTCGGTGCGGCGCCCAGCCGTTTGGGCCAATTCTCCCGCACCAGTTGATGGTTGGCGCCGATGCCGCCGGAGGCGACGATCACCGCTTGCGCGTGAAGCTCGAAATCGCCTGATATTTCGCGCGAACTCTTGTGGCCGCGCTCGACATCGCTGGGCTGCAGGATGTCGCCACGCACACCTGTCACAACAGCACCCGTCCGCGTCAGTTCATTGACGCGGTGGCGGAATTTGAAACTGATCAATCCGCGCTTTTGGGCCTCGCGCACGCGCTGGGCGAACGGTTCGAGCACACCGGGGCCGGTGCCCCAGGTAATGTGAAAGCGCGGCACCGAATTGCCGTGGCCGATTGCATTGCCGCCGCCCCGCTCGGCCCAGCCGACCACAGGAAAGAATTTCAGGCCGCGCTGCATCAGCCAGGAGCGTTTCTCGCCGGCGGCGAAACCGACATAGGCTTCCGCCCATTTGCGCGGCCAGAAATCCTCCGGCCGATCGAAAGCCGCGGTGCCCAGCCAGTCTTCCAACGCCAGGTCATGCG
>NZ_RZPQ01000485.1:0-4585 GCF_003999135.1 Mesorhizobium sp. M7A.F.Ca.CA.004.06.1.1
GCATAAAAGTGCTGACGGCACTCGACAGGCCGTTTCCAGTCCTAAATCGGAGAGTAAAATGGAACAGAATGTTGAAAAGCATGAATACGAGACACCAAGCCTGACGGTTCATGGTTCGATTGAGACCATCACCCAGGGTGGCGGCGGCAACACGGCGATCGACGCGTCGTTCCCCGCGCACACGCCGATCGGCGACCTGACGTTCTCCTGAGACTTATAGCCGTTTCCAGAGTGACATTTTGGGACTCTGGATTCAAAAGCAGACGTAAGAGGGGTCGGGGGGCCAGCCTCCCGACTTCTCCTGCGCCAACCGGAGATGTCGAAGCGTTTTGTCAGTGAGGTGCGGGGATGAACGGGAAGCAATCCGACCATGATCTGGCCGACCACGATAGCGTGAGTGCGACCAAGGATGCCGTGGCCTGCGAGTTCGGCGATGGCTTGGCGCTGCTCAATCTCAAATCCAATGTCTACTACAGCCTGAATGGCGTCGGCGCCTTCATCTGGGATTTGATCCAGGAGCCCCGGTCGATCGGCGACATCCGCAGCGCCGTGCTTGCGCGCTATAATGTCGACCCGGTGCGCTGCCAGGCCGATGTCGACGCATTGCTGAAGGGCCTGACTGATAATGGGCTTGCGAGACGGCATCATGAGGCACTTGTCTAAACCGGCCCAGCACAAGACGCTGGTTTCGCAGGCCATAGTTTCGCGGGCCCTGGTTTCGCGGGCCACGGCTTTACGGCAGGAACCCGCGAGGGAAACAGGCCTCAAGCAGTCGAAGCGCGGCGAAAGCCGGCACGGGCTGGTCAGGATTTTCTCCCTGAGCGGCTCGGAAATGATCTTCCTTGGCCATTGCCTGCTGGTGGTGGCGACAGTTCGGCTGGGGCTGACGCTGCTGTCCTACAATCGTGTACGCAGCCTGGTGACGCGCCTAGACGCGCGGCAGTGCGCTTCAATGGGCGAACTGCGGCGTGTCGCCTGGGGCGTTGCCGCCGCGGCCCGTTTCGTCCCTTACGCTACGTGCCTGACCCAGGCGCTCTCCGGCCAGTATATTCTCGCCCGCCAAGGCAATGAATCGACGATACGCATCGGCATCGAACGTGGTACGGGCGAGCAGTTGAAAGCACATGCCTGGCTGGTCAGCGACAACCATATCGTGCTTGGCGGATCGATCGACGGCTTCGCCCATCTCGTCGACCACGGCAGCCGATGAGCGGCGTCGCTGGAATCCTGCTGCGCGGAGCACACGCACCGGCGGTCGCGGCGGCAGACATTCAGCAAATGCTGGCGCGCATGCGCCATCGCGGTCCTGACGGCAGTTCTTGGTGGCTGGACACCAGCATCGCCCTTGGCCACGCCTGGCTCAACACATCGGATGAGGTCGGCCCAGGCCCTTTGACGATGGCTGGCGGCCGGCTCGCCATCACCGCCGATTGCCGGCTGGACAACCGTGACGAGTTGCTGGCCAGGCTCGGTATCCGCGACCAGTCGGTGGCCGACGCGATGGTGCTGATGCGGGCCTATCTGCGTTGGGGCGAAGCCTGTCCGGAGCATCTGCAAGGCGATTTCGCGTTCGCCATCTGGGATGACGAGCGGCAATCGCTGTTTTGCGCGCGCGATCATTTTGGCGTCAAGCCGTTCTACTACCACGCGGCGGACCGGCGTTTTGCCTTCGCGTCCGAGATCGGGCCGATCCTGGGCGTCGAAGGTATCCGCGCACGTGTCAGCGAGCGCCAGATCTCCGGCTTCCTGGCCGGGCTTCCCGACGACCCGCAGTCGACCCCCTACAGCGATATATTCAGCCTGCCGGCCCGCCACAGCCTGACCGTCACCGCGCAACAGGTGATGTTGCGTCGATACTGGCAGATCGAGCCGTCGGCGCGGCCCTTGCGGTCGGATGCATCGGAGGAATTCGCCCATCTGTTCTCGCAATCGGTGCGCAACCGCATGCGAGGGACCTCGGCAGTCGGCGCAATGCTGAGCGGCGGCCTCGATTCCTCATCTATCGCCTGTGTCGCCGGCCTGCAGAATGCCGCTGCGCGCAAGCCGAAGCTGCCGACCTTCTCGCTGGTTTTCGAGAAGGGCTCGCCGATGGACGAGCGGCCCTTCATCGATGCCGTTCTCGACCAGCAGAAGGTCGACGCGACACTGATCCCGGTCGGCAACTATGCCCCATTCGCCGAATTCGAACGCGTGCTGGAAGAACAGGAAGGAACGTTCCTGGCGCCGGGCCTGACGCTCACCCGCGGTGTCTACCGGACTGCCGGCGCCAAGGGCATCAAGGTGCTGCTGGACGGCCATGGCGGCGACGAGGTCGTTTCCCAAGGCCATGGTCACCTGCACGAGCTTGCGAATGGCGGCCGATGGATGGATCTGTGGCGCGAGGTCCGCAGCGCCTCCAATACCTATGGCGACAGCACGCTTGGCCTTTATCTCCAGTTCCTGACCCTCTACGGGCCGGCCTGGCGCATCGCCAAGCTGAGGCATCTGGCCAACCGTGCCCTGAACAGGATCCGCAAGCCCGCGCACGTGCAGCGCGCACGAAGCTGGCGCGACCTGATCAATCCGGACCTTGCCAAGCGCACCGAGCTTGTCGACCGGTTTCACCGGGCCGGCTATATGCCGCCCGGCGTTCAGGCCAGCGACGCCTTGAGCCATCGCTGGATCCTGTCGAACGGCTATGTCCCGCATGCTTTCGAGGTTCTCGACAAGGCCGCCGCCAATTTCGGCGTCGAGCCGCGATACCCATTCTGGGACAAGCCGCTGGTCGAGTTCTGCCTGGCATTGCCGGGCGAGGAGAAGCTGAGCCACGGCTTTGGTCGCTATGTGCTGCGTCGCGCCATGCAAGGCGTATTGCCGGAGGCGGTGCAGTGGCGACGCGACAAGATCGACTTCACCGCCAATCTCGTCAACGGCATGCTGCGCAATCATCGCGACCTCCTGGAACAGCTGCTGGTCTCGGATGCAGGCCGCATCGCGCCTTATGTCAATCTGCCGCAAGTGAGTGCTGCCTATGCGCGACTGCTGCGCCAGCCCGATCAGGCAGCCCCCCTGGATGTCCAGTATGTCTGGCGCTCGGCCTCGCTGTCGCTCTGGCTGCGGCAACTCCCGCACGGCGGGAGCCCCACGTGATGCCGCGCAACGAGCCGATGGCCGCATACAGTGATAATCCCCGTCCGCATGGCCGGGCAATGCGAGAACGCCGCTTCTACCGCGCCTATGGTCTGACCATCGCGTCGGAGGTGATGTTACCCGAACTGCAGCCGGCGCCGCCCGGGGCGGCGGATGTCGTGATCGCCGTCGGCGCGATCGACCTGCCAAAGCCGGCGCCCGAAGCCGCGACCGACTTTCGCTTCGAGGCGGACCGGCAATATCTGGCCTGGCATGCCGTGGGCGCGTTCCTGATCACCGATTCCAACCGTATCGACATTGAACCGGCGCCCGGCGTCGACGACGCGCTGCTGGCGTTTCCGCTGCTCGGCCCGGTCATGGCGCTGCTCTTGCACCGGCGCGGCCTGCTTGTCCTGCATGCCAGCGCCATCGCCGCCGCCGGCACGAGCGCCATCTTCATGGGTGACAAGGGTGCCGGCAAGTCGACGACCGCAAGTGCGATGATCCGGGCCGGGCATCGACTGCTTACCGATGACGTGGTGGCGCTGGACCTCGCCAATCCGAGTGAGCCAATGACCGTTCCGGGCTTTCCGCAGATCAAGCTGGCGGCCGACGCCGCGGCGGCGATCTCGCTCGGGGAAGCGGAAGTGCGGCCGCAAGTGCATCCGGCGATCGACAAGATGCAGCATCGCCTGAACGGTGACTTTTCGGGCGACAAGGTGCCGGCGACCAGGATCTATATCCTCAAGCGCGGCGAAAGGGCTGGCATCACGCCCTTGCCCGCCATTGCCGCCCTGCCGGCCATCATCAAATTCTCCTATGTGACGCGCTTCGGCCGCGCGGCCCTCCCCGACGACTTCGCGGCGGCGCATCTTCGGCAATGTTCATGGATTGCCAACCATATCGGCGTGCGGCGGCTGGAAGTCCCGACGGGCCTGGACAGGATCGGTGAAGCCGTGGAACTGATCGAAAAGGATCTGTCGGCTGGCAGCCGGCGGTCGTAAGCGCAACCATGTCGAAGCCCCCAACCCTTCGCCTGTCGCTGTTTCGAGAAATTGCCGCATTCGGCGCCGCCATTGCCCGGATCGGCGGCCGGCGAACATGGACGGCGCTTTTCTTCCTCATCCTCGGCAGCCTGACCGAGGGCATCTCCATCCTGCTGCTCATCCCGCTGCTGCATCTGGTCGGACGCGCCGACCAGGATTTCGCTGTTCGGCTGCCCAACAATGATTTCGTGCGCTGGCTGGTGCCTGACGGCACGCTGCAACTGACGACCGTGCTTTGCATGCTGGTCGGGCTTGTTGCAGCGCAGGCGGCGTTCAATCGCTTCAAGTCGGTCTACATGGCCAAATTGCTGTTCGATTTCGTCAACCGCGTTCGCATGAACCTGTTCGAAAGCATCGGCAAGGCGCGCTGGGGCGTTTTTACCCGCATGCGCAGTTCCGACCTCGATCATGCCCTGACCGGCGACATCGAC
>NZ_RZPQ01000486.1:0-4584 GCF_003999135.1 Mesorhizobium sp. M7A.F.Ca.CA.004.06.1.1
GCCACACGTCCGATCGGACGATAGGGGTCGAGCAGATGGGTGCCCATCCAGGTCACTGCGCCCAGGCAGATTATGATCAGAAGCGGCACCGCCCAAATGACGAGTTCGAGATGGGTCGAGTGGTCCCAATCCGGCTCGTAGCGCGCCTCGCGGTTGGACTGGCGGTATCGCCAGGCAAAGAATATGGTGAGAGCCATCACCGGTATGATGACGATCAGCATCAGTGCCGTGGACACCATCAGCAGGTCGCGCTGCTGCGCGGCGACGTCGCCGGCAGGGTTCATGACGACCATGCTGCAGGAGCCGAGCGATGCCAGCAGGGGCAGCAGGAAAAGGGTACGGAGACGGCTCAATGTATGACCTGTCGGTTGTTCCCCCCAGTGCTAGCCGTACCGCGGCAATGAAGGCATTGGACAATTTGTCCAATGCCGCAATGACGCGGCAGGCCTCATCAAAGCACCTGGCCCGCGCACATGGCAAGCGATCGTAATGAGACCGCGGCGGGGCGACGGAGAATGCTGTGAGCCCAACTTCTAAGATCGAAGCCGACGCAAGACGGATCAACGCGCGGCATCATGAAGTGAAGCCCGGCGAAATCGCCGTTGGCGTCATCATCGGCAGGACGTCGGAATTCTTCGACTTCTTCGTCTACGCGATCGCTTCCGTCATCGTTTTTCCGAAGCTCGTATTTCCTTATGCCGACCCGTTGACCGGCACGCTCTACTCCTTCGCCATCTTCGCGCTTGCCTTCATCGCGCGGCCGATCGGCACGGCGATCTTCACCGCGCTCGACCGCGCCTACGGACGCAGCGCCAAGCTCACCATCGCGCTGTTCCTGCTGGGGACCTCGACCGTGTCGATCGCCTTCGTGCCCGGTTACGACCAGATCGGCCAGGCTTCGGCCTGGCTGCTGGCCATGTTCCGGATCGGTCAGGGACTGGCGCTGGGCGGGACATGGGACGGACTTGCCTCGCTGCTGGCGTTGAATGCGCCCGAAAAGCGCCGCGGCTGGTATGCGATGATCCCGCAGCTGGGCGCACCACTCGGGCTCATCGTTGCCAGCGCCCTGTTTGCATATTTCGTCGGCAACCTGTCGGCCGAAGACTTCTTCAGCTGGGGCTGGCGCTACCCGTTCTTCGTCGCCTTCGCCATCAATGTCGTCGCCCTGTTCGCACGGCTGCGCATCGTGGTGACGCCGGAATACACCAAACTGTTCGAAGGCCAGGAACTGGAGCCGACTTCCGTCCGCGAGACGTTGCGCGCCGAAGGGCGCACTGTCGTGCTCGGCGCCTTCGCGCCGCTGGCGAGTTTCGCCCTGTTCCACATGGTGACGGTGTTTCCTCTGTCCTGGATTTTCCTGTTCACGCGCGAGGGACCGGCACGGTTCCTCGTCATCGAGACGATCGGAGCTTTCTTCGGCCTGGCGGCAATCGCGATCTCGGGCTTCGTCGCCGACCGGGTTGGGCGCTGGCCCTTGCTCGGAGGCTCGGCGGTGGCCATTGCCGTGTTCAGCGGTTTCGCGCCACAGCTGCTCGATGGCGGCTTCGTCGGAGAGTCCGTCTTCATGGTCTTGGGCTTCGTCCTGCTCGGCCTGTCGTTCGGCCAGTCTTCAGGAGCACTCGCCTCGAACTTTTCAAAGACCTACCGCTATACAGGGGCGGCGCTGACCTCGGATCTCGCCTGGCTGTTCGGGGCGGGCTTCGCCCCCATAGTCGCCCTGTTCCTGTCCGCCCATTTCGGGCTGATCTCATCAGGCGCCTATCTGTTGTCGGGAGCGCTATGCACGTTGCTTGCGCTGAGACTCAACCAGCGCCTGGATCGGACGCCCGCTTGAGTGACCTGCTTGGCCAGGGCTGGGGACCTCCCGGCCCAATGACGTTGCACGACAAGACCAACAAACAGAATTTTCTGCTTCTGATTCAACTGCGCTGGATCGCGGTCGGTGGTCAGATCGTGACGATCCTGTTCGTCCGCTACGTGCTCGGCATTGGATTGCCGCTGGTCCCGATGGCGGTGGTGATCCTGCTGCTGATCGCTCTCAATGTCGCCAGCCTGCGCCGGCACAGCAGCCAGGACGCGATCACCAACACCGAGCTGTTTCTTGGACTGCTGCTCGACGTCACCGCGTTGACGGTCCAGCTTTACCTGAGCGGCGGCGCGTCCAATCCCTTCATTTCGCTTTACCTGCTCCAGGTCATCCTGGGCGCGGTGCTGCTGGAGACATGGTCGGTTTGGGCGCTTGTCTTCATTGCAAGCACGTGCTTCATCGCGCTGACTACTTTTTACCGTGAGATCAGCCTGCCCGCCGCACACGGGGCCGGGCTGTTCAGCCTGCACATCCAGGGCATGTTCATCTGTTTCGTCCTGGCGGCAACGCTTCTGGTGCTGTTCATCACCAGGGTCCAGAACAACATTCGCACCCGCGACGCCCATCTTGCGGATTTGCGCCAGCAGTCGGCGGAGGAGGCTCACATCGTCAGGATGGGCCTGCTCGCCTCCGGTGCCGCGCATGAGCTCGGCACGCCGCTGGCCACGCTTTCCGTCATCCTCAATGACTGGCAGCGCATGCCGGCTCTCGAGGCAGATCCGGATCTGGCGCAGGAAATCCGGGAGATGCAGGGCCAGTTGGACCGTTGCAAGAAGATCGTTTCGGGAATCCTGATGTCGTCGGGCGAATTGCGCGGCGAAGGCACGGTTCGCACCTCCGTCGACGCCTTCCTGGCGGAGCTGGTGGCCGAATGGAAGTCGACACGGCTGCCGCAAGGCTTCGAATACACCAGGCGTTTCGGCGCCAACCAGGAGATCGTCTCCGATCCCGCGCTCAAACAGGTGATGTTCAATGTACTGGACAACGCACTTGAAGCGTCGCCTCTATGGGTGGGGTTGACCGTCAGCCGCCAGGCGGACGATCTCATCATCGAAGTTGTCGACGTGGGACCGGGATTTGAAGAAGCCATGCTTGCTGAATTCGGCAAGCCCTATACGTCGACCAAGAACCGGCCAGGTAGCGGGCTCGGCCTGTTTCTGGTCGTCAATGTCATCCGCAAGCTGGGGGGTACCGTCACCGTAAGAAATAGAACCGAGGGGGGAGCTTCGGTTACGTTGCATCTGCCACTGGCTGCTCTGTCTCCACGAGGGCACAATGCCGACTAAACGCACGCTGTTGATCGTCGAGGACGATATCGCCTTTGCCAACGCACTGCGCCGGTCTTTCGAACGGCGTGATTACGAAACGCATAGCTGCCGGAGCGTCGACGGCGTGCATGCGCTGATCGGCACCGTTGCCTTCCAATATGCCGTCGTCGATCTCAAGCTCGCCAGCGGCTCGGGCCTGGAATGCGTCAGGGCGCTGCACGAGCACGATCCTGAAATGCGGATCGTCGTGTTGACCGGCTTTGCAAGCATCGCCACCGCTGTCGAGGCGATCAAGCTCGGCGCCTGCCAGTATCTCGCCAAACCCGCCAACACCGACGACATTGAAGCCGCTTTCGGCCAGGTCGAGGGCAATGCTTCGGTGCCGCTCGCCGAGCGACCAACCTCGATAAAGAACCTCGAATGGGAGCGCATCCACGAAATGCTGGTGGAGGCCGACTTCAACATTTCCGAGACAGCACGACGGTTGGGCATGCACCGCCGGACGCTGGCGAGGAAGCTGGAGAAGAGGCGTGTGAAGTAGGCACGATCTACCGGGCATCGCACATCGTGCCGATACCAATGATAAAATTGATGCCGGCAACAATCGTTACATTCGAACGATGTCCTCCGAAGGGAAAAAATTGGCAGGGCAGGGATTAAAATCCCCACATGCTCCGTAAACAGGACATGAAACCGTCAATGCCACGTTTTGACATCATAGGACAGCTCGGTTCGCTGCGCCGCTATGCGCGCTCGCTGACGCGCGACAGCACCGACGCCGAGGATCTTGTCCATGACGCGCTGGTGCGCGCTTATGAGCGGCGCAGCACGTTCCGCTCCGGCGGAAACCTGCGCGCGTGGCTGCTGTCGATCGTCCACAACACCTTCATCGACAAGATGCGGTCCCGCAAGTCCGAAGCGTCGCGCGTCGAACAGGCTGGATACCTGGCCGACGGCAGCACGCCGGCACCACAGGAACATTCGGTGCGCCTGGCGCAGGTGCGCGAGGCTTTTTTCAGCCTGCCGGAAGAACAGCGTTCAGCGCTGCACCTCGTCGCCATCGAAGGCCTCTCCTATCAACAGGCCGCCGATGCCAGCGGCGTGCCGCTCGGCACGCTGATGTCCCGCATCGGCAGGGCGCGCGCCGCACTGCGCGAGATGGAGGAGCCGGCGAAGGCAAAAAACCACCTCAGGATCGTTGGAGGCCCGTCATGACCGCAACTGTCGATCCCGTGACCGATATCGACCTCGACGCCTATGTCGACGACCAGGTCGACGTCACCCGCCGCATCGAGGTCGAAGCATTCTTGTCCGCTCGCCCGGAGGCGGCGGCGCGTGTGATGTCGGATCTCAGGACCCGCGATGAACTGCGCGTGGCGCTTGCCGGCTCCAAGGGCATGGCGCGCCCTGCGACCGCCGATGCCGCGCGGCGGCTGGAGAGGGGGCTTG
>NZ_RZPQ01000487.1:0-4535 GCF_003999135.1 Mesorhizobium sp. M7A.F.Ca.CA.004.06.1.1
ATCCATAGCCTCTGCATTGTTCAGCCTGCAGAAGGCACTGCCGGCCCTGAATGCGGCGTTGGCGCGCACCGGCCCCGAGGCCGTTGAAGCACGGCTGCAAAGCATCGGCGACGATCCGAAGCTCCAAGGTCTCGCGCAGCTGGCCAAGAAAGACAGTCTCTCCGCCAAGAGCAACCTGCGCTACGTCGACAGGATCCTCAAAAGCATCGAGAGTGGCTTCAACACGGTTGATGGCGACATTCTGGTCAAGAATGACCAGGGCCAGTACCAGCTCGGTGATTTCTCGATCTCGTTCAAGGGCCAGGCGATGCTGACCTCCAGGGATACATTCGAAGCATTCGCGGGCTGAGTCGCCTCGCGGCACCCGTCACCTCGGCATGAAATCTCCCGGTGCTGACGACCCTGCTAATGCCCGAGGAGGCAAGGCGGATCTTGTTCGTGCTGTTCGTGACGGCGGCGTATTTGCGGATCGTGGAAGAAAAGTAGCCATTCACTCGTCACAATTCGCGCCAGTGTCCAAGGCCGCAGAAATCACAACTGCGCAGCAATTTTCGCACTCGCCCATCAAATCGAGTGGTTGTTTATTTAAAATAACCCAGATATTTAAATCGCAAACATAGATGGGGGATGAGTTGGAACGTGTCTCAAATATCCTGTTATTGAGTTTCCGGTGAATGACCGACTCTAGTTCGGCGTTTTCGGCAGCGGAGCAGGGGCTAGGTTATATATATCAGGCCAGATTTGCACTCCTGAAGGTGCTCGATCTTCCGGAGGATGGTGCTGTATACATCGAAAGAAATGATGACGTAGAATTTGTAGCCACCAATGCAGGTGTCTCGCTGGCTTCGCTTAAGCACAAAGCCCCAGGAGACAGGCTCTCGGACTTATCGGTCGACTTCTGGAAGTCGGTGCGCATATGGATCAAATACTACAAGGCGAGCGGTATGGAGGCGTCTGACGCCCGCTTCCTTTTGTTCAGCACTGCGAGTATTTCTCCCAACTCATTCCTTACCCTGTTTACCGGTGTGCAAGCAGATGACGGCACTAGAGCTGAAGTGGCCGCGAATATTCTGGCTCAAAGCCAGTCCCGTGAAATCGCAAAAGTCAAATCCGAACTCGATGGTTTGACCGCCGAAGAGACCCGAGATTTCTACGGACGCATAACGATCTTCCCAGCGGCACCACGAATTAATGAAATTCCGATGTTGGTGGATCAACGGCTTCGCACCGTCCGCCGAGAATTCCGCGTCGCTTTGTTCGAGAGACTTGAGGGTTGGTGGACCGACACCGTTATTAAGCTTCTGTCTGGCGAACGGAAGAAACCGATCAAGGTCCAGGAGGTTTCCGACAAGCTTGCGGCGCTCGCCGACGAGTATCGAGCGGATAACCTGCCCATAACGTTCCGAAATCGCCATCCAGACGGCAAGATCGATGCCTTAAACGACCCACGAATATTCGTTGAGCAACTGCGTGTGCTCGATCTGCCGGCAGGTCGAATCCAAAACGCGATCCTCGACTACTACCGGGCGTTCGAACAGCGCTCGAGTTGGGCTCGCGAAAACCTGCTGGTCTCGGGTGAGATCGAGGAATACGAAGACCGTCTCGTCGAGGAATGGGCACATTATCGGGAGATCGCATTCGAGACCATTACCGATGATAGCCAACCTGATGCATGCATTGCAGCCGGCAAAGAGCTTTATCTTTGGGCAGAGATGGAAACGGAAAGGCTAAGAATACGGGAGCGCGTCATGGAGCCATATGTGGTTCGCGGTGCTTTCCATATTCTCGCCAATTCGACTCCATCTCCCCGAGTTTATTGGCATCCGCGATTCATGCAGCGCTTGGCTCAATTGTTGGGCATTGCCGCATGAAAAGCTGGAGCGAGCGGCCAATTGAGATTCGCAACCTCTTCAACCCTGCATTTTGTGGCCTTGTGCTCTTTCGCGCTTTATCTGGGTTCGAGGAGGAAGCCAAAGAAGGCATGCCATTCTCGTTGTCCCTGCTGATTTTGCCATTGTGTTTGCAGCGCCAGTCTCGTGAAACTTTGCAGCGCGGAAACCGCGGTTATTTCTTGAAGGTGGTTGCGGAGCATCCGGAACTCCAAGTTGGATTCGACCGTCGTTGCACCGATATCCTTCCGTTCACTTTCGAAGCACTCGGGTTGCTCATGCATGTCGATGCACTGGCTGTTCAGCCGGACGGCCGGTTGCTTTCCAAGCCAAAAGGTGTGCGAAAGACTATTAACGGCACTCCTGAGTCCATAGCTTGTCAACGCGTTGCGGCGTTCTTGGGAAAAGAGTTCGCGCGCATTGGTGATAGAGGAACTATCTATACCACACTGGGCATTAGACCATGAAGATCAAGTCAATCCATATATATAGTAATGATGGCCGCCGTCGGGATGTGATCTTTCATGATGGCCTCAACGTAATTACTGGCAGGTCCTCCACCGGCAAATCCGCCCTTTCGGATATCATCGAATATTGCATGGGACGATCGACCTTCAACGTGCCCGAAGGCGTGATCCGGGATCACGTAACTTGGTACGCGGTTATTTATCGTTTCGAGGGCGAACAGGTGCTCGTGGCGAAACCAGCTCCTGTACTTGGTGCGCAAAGCGGAAGTACCGTCATGGTTCGCCGCGGAGCCGTGCTAAATGCACCAGCGTTCAACGAACTCGTAGTCAACGACACTGATGACGGCGTCGTCGCTCTGCTAACGGGGTTGCTCGGCATTCCTGAGAATACCACCGATGTTCCGCTTGAAAACAGTCGGGACAGCTACGATGCAAACGTAAAACATACCTTCTACTACCTGTTCCAGAAACAGGCGATTGTAACCAACAAGGATCAGTTGTTCTATCGCCAGAACGAGCCGCACCAGCCGCAAGCGATCAAGGACACGCTACCCATCCTGCTGGGGGTGTCTGGTAGAGACAAGTTTACACTGGAATCCCAACTGCGCATTGCGCAACGCGAGCTTCGCTTAAATGCAAAGCTCGTCCAGCAAGCCAACGAAGCAATCGACAGTTCCGAGGAGCGCGCGATCGGCCTCCTGTCGGAAGCTCGGGCCGTTGGCATTCTACGATCCATTGGCGGCGACGAGGTGGCGGTCGTCGATCTTCTCCGACAGGCTCTTGACTGGCAACCAACGCCTACACCCGAAGACGACGGTCAAAGGGTGTCAACCATCGAGAACGACTTGGTCGATCTCAGGGAACGACGTCGAGAGACACAGCGCCGGATAGAAAGCGCGCAGCAGTTCGCCCGCCGAGCGGAAGGTTTCCAGAGCGAAGTTACGGAGCAACGGGATCGCTTGAGTTCTATCAAGGCACTCCCCTCCAACAAGGCCACAGGGGAATGGCAGTGGCCATTTGTAGAAGCCAACCTCGGCATGACAACCCCTATTGCCGAGGCACTTTTATCGGAACTCGCCTCTTTGGATCGCGAACTGATAGCTGTGACTGGCGAACGGCCCGCCTTAGAAGCCTATTTGGTCGAGCGGCAGAAGGAAGTGGTCTCGATAGGAGACGACCTCCGAAGCAGGGAGTTGGAACTAGCTTCCGCCATTGCGGCCAGCGAAGTAATCGCCCAGACGGGCAGCAGGAACAACGCCGCTTCACGTGTGGTCGGTCGCATTAGTTTGTTTCTGGAGAACCTTGTACCCGATACCGAGATGACGAAGCTTAAGAATGAGGAGCGCCGACTCAAGGCCAAGGTAGAAGGTCTCGAACGAAAGCTTGGCGCCGATGATACAGAATCTCGTTTGGTATCGACACTCAGCAATATCTCTATGCATATGTCTGGATACATCGCCGCTCTCGGTGGTGAGTTTGGCCAGTACCCGGCTCGCCTTGACCTGCACAATCTCACTGTCGTTATAGATCGGCCTGGTCGGCCGATCTATATGAACAGGACAGGTGGCGGCGAAAATCACTTGGCGTATCATCTGGCCGCACTACTGGCCCTTCATCGGTTCGCTTCGACTTACGGTCAGCCCATACCGAGATTCATGCTAATCGACCAACCGACACAGGTATATTTTCCTTCGGAGAAGGCTTACGCGGAAGCTGGAGGGTCAATCGAACAGACTGAAAAGGATGCCGATCTGGAGGCCGTTAGGCGGCTGTTCGAGGTCCTGTCTCGGTTCACGATTCAAGATGCGCCCGGCTTCCAATTGATTGTTACTGAGCACGCGAACCTACGTGACGATTGGTTTCAAGCCGCGTTGGTTGAAGGGCCATGGACTAAGCCGCCAGCTCTTGTTCCCGACGACTGGCCTGATATTCCTCTCACATAATGAAATCTTTGCGTTGTGTTCGCTATTTCAATTCACTTGGCCAGATCTGCGTCGTCGACGGCGGGGATACGGCTGTCCGCCTACCCACCCGCCAGCCTCGGCAGCAGAAAATCTCCGCCCCCTGCGGCAATTCCTTCGACCACGTCTCGCGATAGATCGTCCCATCGATCGCCACCGCGATGCCTTTGTCGATCCAGGGCTCGAGGCCGGGATACTGTTCAGCCAGCTTCCTGAAC
>NZ_RZPQ01000488.1:0-4525 GCF_003999135.1 Mesorhizobium sp. M7A.F.Ca.CA.004.06.1.1
TGCATCCTCCAACAGTTGCCGCAGTTCCCCTGGCTCGAACGCCATCATTGGTGGGGAGGCAGGCTCATCCTCCAACAGTTGCCGCAGTTCCCCTGGCTCGAACGCCATCATTGGTGGGGAGGCAGGCTCGTCTTCCAACAGTTGCCGCAGTTCCCCTGGCTCGAATGCCATCATCGGTGGGGAGGCGGGTTCATCCTCCAGCAGCTGCCGCGGCTCTTCCTCGTGCGGCAAGCGCCTCCTTAGCCGGTCTTGCAGCGCCTGCCGATCGGCAACGAGGTTGTCGAGGGGCAGCGGCTCGTGGTCTGGCCGCTGCCCTTTCACCAATCGTTCAACCAGCGCCCACGTGCCCTCCAGGACAAATACGCCGCAATCATAATGGTTCGTCTGTCTGGCCATGGGGGCTGGCGCCAAGGTGGCATTCAGCAGTCCTGCGAGCTGTTTTGCAGGCACGTCGTTATATCCCTCTCGCTGGAGGGAGTCGTAGTGATAGGCGAACCGCCTTTCCGGGTCGCGGCGATCAACGAGCAGCAGCGACCAATGGGTGCCGGGGCTAGTAGCCGTGCCATTATTCACTGGCAAGAACAGGAAGTCGGCTGTGGCGTTGTTTTGATTATAGATGGACTGCAATATGCCTCGAGCGTCTTGCGGCGACGTGTGTCGCAGTAGATGGGATACGGAAGGATCCACCAGCCGAGTCCGGGCAGCGAGCGCCGGATTGATCCCCTGCAGTTGCCCCTCCAGCAAATTGTAATCTCTCTGGATATGGGCGTCGCTCAGCCATTCGGCGGCGCCGAGCACCCGCCCCGTTGCAACGTTGGACGGGGCTGTCGGATCGAGCGCCCCGATCTGAGCCCCAGAGGAACTGGTAGTCAGTGTGGTCACATCAACCAGTGGAAGGCCGCGGTAGGTGCCTGGCAGCCTAGCGGTTGCTGGCGAGGCGGGTTGGGGAGCTCTTGCCGGTGCCGCTGGCCCAGCTTCAGCAGCGGCCCCAACGCGCCTGGTGACTGCGTCTGCCGGATGAGCAGAAAGGACAGTTTCGCGCCCGAGCACAATGCGCGGCAGGATATCCCGGAGGTGAGCCAATGCAGAACTGATACTTAGCCTATTACCATAGGAGACAGCCTTGAAGCTCTCAACATCTTTATCCAGCGATTTGTCGTGAATCCGAGCCGCAATCCCAAGCTTGTTATTTTGACGCAGGTACTGACTAAAATGTCTAAGAAAATTTGTATAGCCGCCCACGGTATCTGGATTCCGTCCGGTCGCAGGCGCTGCCAGGTACTCCTTGGTCGAAGCGGCTCTGTAATTTCTAATGAGCTCGGCATCGTCAGGATAGGGGATCACGACAGGGCGAGCCATAATCGGGGCTCCGCCTGTCGACTTCTTGAGGTAACGCAGTGCGCCAGCCACGGTGGAGGAACCACCCGTACTCTCGTACTCCTTGAGATCCTGATCCAGCGACGAATGGTAAAGCCGAGCAGCAAACCCTGGCTTGTTGTTTTGAAGGAGCCACCGACTAAAGCCGAAAAGAGAATTTACATTGTAAGTGACCGTGTTCGCTTTGGCCTTACCCGCGTGGAATGCTGCCCTCAGCCCTTCGATAGCGGTCGCATCGTTGGAATAGACAGGACGCTTGTCGGCACCGTCGGGGACTACAATTGGACGATCCGGCTGCACTGTCGAGGGCATCGACCCACCACCTCCGGGATGCGGTGCTGGGGTGGATTCGTGCTCATCCCTCTGCCTGACGAGCTGCGCCTCACATTCCGGTGTAGCCACCTCATGAGGATCCTGCATCGGTTCGATCCCCTCCATCTCCTGCTGCAACCAAGCCAAAGCTTGGCGAGCGGCCTGCGCGGCTTCATCAACCGCGGAGGATGTCTCCACACCTCTGGCGGACGCCGGCAGAGCCTGCTCCGCCCGCCGTCGAAAGAGCTCTGGCGAGGCGGATTTCTCCGCCCACAATCTGGGCTGCGTAGCGAGTCCCCGTCCAGATTTATGTGGCACCGCCTCGCTTGGCAGCGGGCTGCTCCTGTCCCGTGCAGCTACCAGCTCCTCCGGGGCGCCCTGGTCGCCGTGGCGCCAGTTCAAGTGAGGGACGGCCTCTCCAAAGTCGGGCGCTTGGTGTTGGTGCGCGGTTGGGGCGAGAGACAATGGTAGATCGGTGCCCTCCTTATAACCTACCGGCAGGAGCTCCTCTGGCCAATCGAATCCCTGCTGTGGTGCGGTATGCTGAGCAGCGTCGCCACGGGGACGAGCCTCCATGCTGACCGCGTTTTCCAGATGATTCCCGAGTATAACGCGCGGCGGGTTCTTGCGGAGATAAACCAGCGCAGATTCGATCGGAGCTCCACCATTAGAGGAGGCGGCCTTGTAGCTCTCAACATCTTTATCCAGCGATTTATCGTAAATGCGACCCGCAATTCCGAGCTTGTCATTTTGACGTAGGTAATGACTGAAATGGTTAAGAGCAGTTGCGTAGCCGCTCGCGGATCTGAAATGTCTGGTGAGCGCGGCGTCGTCAGGATGGGGGTTCAGGACAGCGCGACCCACAATCGGGCCGGCTCCGCCCATCGACTTCATCAATTGACGCAGTGCGCCAGCCACGGTGGAGGAACCACCCCTACTCTCGTACTCCTCGAGATCCTGGCTCAGCGACGGATGGTAAAGCCGAGCAGCAAGCCCTGGCTTGTTGTTTTGAAAGAGCCAACGACTAAAGCCGAAAAGAGAATTTGTGCTGCGAGTGACCGTGTCCGGCCTGGCTTTACCCGCAAGGAGTGCTGACTTCAGCCCTTCGATGGCGGTGGCATCGTTGGAATAAACAGGACGCTTGTCGGCACCGTCGGGGACCACAATTGGACGATCCGGCTGCACTGTCGAGGGCATCGACCCGTCGAGATGCGGTGCTGGGGTGTATTCGTGCTCGTCCCCCTGCATCACAAGTTGCGCCTCCCGTTCCGATGTACCCACCTGATCGGTGGGGAGTTGCATCATCACGCGAGCGCCTGAGTTGCCAACCTCACCTGGTTGCCGCTCAGTGACAGCATGCTGCAGATTGCTTTGGATCCTCTGCCTCTTCGTTGGTCTCAACTCACCTTTACCATGCGAGCCATTGACGAGGACCTCCTCGCCTAGCGCACCCATCAACTCGTCCGCCGCCTGCAGTTCGCCCAAGTGCTGCTCAAAACCGGCTTGGCCGGCCTGTCCGCTTGCTCGTGCGGTACGGCGTGCTGCACCTGCAGCCAAGCTGCCACGATGAATGTCTAGTTTGTACGGGTGCACGCTATCCTCACTTCCACAGATCACATGAGCAACCTACTCAGGCAAGCTTTCGAGAGGCTGACGAGGTCCGCCGCCGCGGAAGGCGAAGGCTGGTTTTCTGCTCAGCGGTTGACGGCCTCGCGTGTTGCGGCCGCGCCGGGTATCACGCCAATCAATCTGAATAGTCGATGCGTCAAACGAACCAGGATGGGATTTTCGTAGCGGGGCTGCTCTACTCACTCTTGTCCTGAGGGCAGAATTCAACCATATCGCCGAGCAACTGGATGCCGATTGGATACCCGATCCGGAAAGCTTCAGCTCATATGTGACGCGAGGATGAGAATCGTGGCAGCTCCAGACCGACGGGCTGCCACCCACAGCGGCGATGACCGACGAGGGTCTTCTATTGCCAAGGCAATCGTCCGTTCGGGGACCTATGTGTTCCAATGCTCGTCGAGCGGATCGGTGGGCCGCACCGCCGTAGCGTTACGGCGAGCGGAAGCGGCGTTGGGTGCGGCTTTTCCCCTGAACGCTTCACACCAGGCTGATAGGGGATCTTGCAATCGCACACACGCGGTCTGCAGGCGTGCCTATCAAGCAGTTTGCTCAGACCAACGCCGCGGCGAGCCGATCCTCAATACGCAGCGCAAGTCCTAGACTCCACGATCGTCCTTCGGTGCAGATTTGCTCGCGCCTCGCCCTGATTACAGCTGATAAGGCGAGCTAACAATTGCAAGAGCCACAAGCTATTCCAGCTCGATCGGTTTGGTGTTCCAGTCGGGCGGGGTCTGACCGAGAATGTTGCGAACGAAGAAGTCTAGGAGTTTGCGCTCGGTGTAGGTGCCTAGAGTATGGTGATTGGCACCAGGAACGTAGACCATGTCAAAATCTTTTCCTGCCTTGATGAGTCGATCGGCAAGCTGGAACGAGCAAAACGGATCGACATTATCATCCATTTCGCCGACCGCGATCATCAGCTTGCCCTGCAGCCTGTGAGCATTGTCAACGGCGGAGGATTGCGAATATTCAATGCCGACCGGCCACCCCATCCAAAGTTCGTTCCACCAGGTCTTGTCTATCCTGTTGTCGAAGCAGCCGTTTTTGGCGACGGCGACCTTGTAGAAATCGGGGTGAAAGAGCAGCGCGCTGACTGCACTCTGGCCGCCGGCGGATGCGCCAAAAATGCCGACGTTGGATATGTCGTACCATGGATATTGCGCGGCCGCCGCCTTGTGCCACAGAATGCGATCGGGAAATCCTGCGT
>NZ_RZPQ01000489.1:0-4499 GCF_003999135.1 Mesorhizobium sp. M7A.F.Ca.CA.004.06.1.1
GTACTCTCCTGTTGCTTCGGCAATCGTCTTTCCCTGTTCGGACGACAGGTCCCTGGCTGCCGCGCCAGCTTTCTCAGCCAGAATGCTGGCGGCAGAGACGAGGATCTCGCCACGCTCTTTGGCGGGTCGTGAGGACCACGCCTTGCGGCTGCGTTCTGCCGAAGTAAGAGCTTCATCCAAGTCTGAAACCGTAGCCGAGGCCACTGAGGCAAATACCTTCTCCGTCGCCGGGTTGATCACCGGCAAAGTGGCTCGGCTACCACCGGCTCGCCATTTGCCATTAATGAAGAGCTCGTAGCTCCTGGCGTGGGACATCGCGGGCTCCACTTGTGATTCTGGCCATGCGAGCGCCGTTTCAATTTTCGAAGCCGCTGAGCTCGCTTGAGCCAGTTTCATCGCGATGGTCGCAGCGGGTCAAATATCGATTAGTGCCTAAATCCATCTGGAATCCAGATCGATCTGTTTCGACAGCAAGGAAGTCATGCCGTTGTTTACAGATCGATGGTTCTCAGGTCGCGTCAGGAGCCGATGCTACCCAGCCCCGGCTCTCAATCAATTCTCTGGCGACCTTCGGAATGAGCTTGCGGACCGCAGAAACGGCCGCAGAACGCTCATCTTTGGGATTTACAGCGAGCACCACGGAGCGGGTAATCACCGGATCGACTATCTTGACCGTCCGGACCAGCCCTTGGGAGGCTTCTTTCTGAACCGCAGACGGGGCGAGAATAGAATGCGCTTTTCCCTCTACGACCATGTTGATGATCGTTGAGAGGGAGTCCACTTCAAACCTGACGTCCAGCGCGCAACCGTGTTGCGCGACGACATCAGCCACCGAACGCCTGACATTGTTGTTGCGCATGGGAACCGCCAGGGGGAATGCATGCAGGTCGGCCAGAGCTATCGCATCTTCAAACGGTGGCTCGCCGGACGGAACCACCAGACAAAGATCTTCGCGCGCTAGCACAGTCATTCGCCCCACACTGTCTGCTGTGCGGTACAGAACCGCCAGATTGAAGCGTCCAGCCGCCATCCATTCCTCTAGCGGTCCCGTCATACCCTCGACCATCTTGAGGGACACCTTGGGCAGTTCGTGTCTTACCGTCTCAAGCAGCGGACCGCTCAGGACGCGAGCAGCTCCAGACGGAATGCCAATAGTCACCTCCCCTGCAGGGGAAGCGGCTGTGTTGGTCAATTCCACCTCGGTAAGTCGAATTTCTTTAAGAATCGCCCGAGCGCGATCGAGCAGTTTGGCTCCTGACGCCGTCACGCTCACACCGGTCCTGTCGCGTATCAGCAGCTGAGTGCCGAAGCCTTCCTCCAGTTGACGCACATGCAGGCTCAGCGCACTCTGGGCGACATTCAGAAAGCCAGCGGCCTTCGTGAAACTGCCTGCTTCGACCACGCCAACGAAGTATCTTAACTGCCTGATTTCCACGGGTACTCTTCCGAGGGCGGACTGCAATGATGTAATCTATCTCGAAATGCGATGGCGCGACAGCAATAATTGTGCCGAGTTGCATAACGCCTAGCGTAGGGTCGCTCCAGTTTGGTAACCAACCGCTGAGGCCTCAGACGCCCAACCCGGCGCCCGGATCCGTGGCGATGATATCCCGGGCCCTTTGGATAACAGGTGGATCGACCATCCTTCCGTCCAGGGCAAATGCGCCTATGCCCTGCGCCGTCGCATCTTTCTCCGCCGCGAGGACACGACGGGCCCATTCGAGTTCCTGTGGGCTTGGCGAAAAAGCGTCATTGAAGATGGCAACCTGGTTTGGATGGATCGCCAAAGCTCCAGCAAAGCCGAGCCGCCGTGCACGCTCCGCAGCCTCACGAAGTTTGTGAGTGTCAGAGAACGCGCCAATGCTTCCTATGAAGCCCAGCGGGAGCAACCCGGCCGCACGGGCGGCAAAAAGAACAGAAAGGTTTGGCGTCAAGAGAAGATCAAGTTCTGGCGCGCCGCCAACAGCGGCACTGAAGTCTTCAGGGCCAAGGGCCATTGCGACCATCCGGGGATGGGACGAGGCAATGGCCGATAGCTTTTGCAAGGCACCTGGGGTCTCGATTTGGGCAAGAAACCGGATACGTCCTAACGGAAGATTTCTTTCTCGTTCAAGTTCTGAGACCGCGTCCGCAATTTCGGACACCCACTCTGGCGAATCCGTCTTTGAAAGAACAAGTGCATCAACACCTGCCACGACGGCTGCATCAAGATCTGCCGCCAAGGCGCGCAAACTACGATTCACGCGGACCAAAACAGACGCGCCCTTGCGGCCCACCTTAGCCACAGACGCACAAAGCTGCCGCCGCGCCTCTCTCTTTTTATCCTGGGGAACAGAATCCTCCAGGTCGACAATGACGCCATCTGCACCCCGCTCATGCGCCCTCTCCACAAAGCGCGGAACGTGAGCGGGTACGAAGAGCAGGGATCTCCAGCGTGGTAAAGACATTGCGCCGTCAACGGCCACAAAGGTGTCCTTTATCATAAAGAGGCTTCGCGGTCGATTATAGCCAGGCGGTGCCAGTGAAAGATGATCCGAGGCACGTAGGCTCTTTAGAACAAAAACCGCACCCCTCTTGCGGACATACCCGCTCATGCCGAGGCGGCCGTCCCGCGCAAACGCCTCAGAACCTCCTCGCGGACAGCATGGGTATGGGCGCCAAGGGCTGGAACTGGACGCAGTGATGGCCGCTCCAAGTTGAAAATCGCCGCCGGCGCGATCGTCTCGATCGTTCCATCGGGTGTCTCAACCTCAACTCTGCGAACATGGGGATGTTTTGAAACATCCGCCACTTCGCGCAGCCGGCCATATGCTAGGCCGGCCACCTCAAGTTCCTGCATTGCTTCGTTACAGGATAGTTGGGAAAACCGGCGTTCAATAATGTCATCAAGTTGCACACGGTGATCGAGGCGCTCCATGTTATCGGCGAAACCAGGTGCACATGTAAGCTCCGGCTGCTTCAGGAACTTCTCGCAAAAATTTACCCATTCGCGGTCGTTCTGAACCGAAAAGACGACATCTTTGCCATCGGCACAACGATACGCGCCATACGGCGCCAGCGACGGGTGCTTCACGCCTGCGCGTACGGTGCGGTACCCACTATAGTCGTTTTGCAGAACCGGCACGTTCATCCAGTCGGCGACGGCATCGAACAGCGATACCTGAATACTGGTCCCCTCGCCGGTGACCTCGCGGTGATAGAGTGCCTGAAGAATGGCACTGTGCGCTGTCATGCCCGCCGAGATGTCACAGACCGAGACTCCAACACGGGCGGGACCTTGATTGTTGCCGGTAATTGCGCATAGACCAGTTTCAGCCTGGACGATAAGATCATAAGCCTTCAAGTGGGAATATGGCCCTCTGTCCCCGAACCCAGAGATGTCGCAAGTGATCAGGCGCGGATATTGTCGACGCAGATCAGCAGACCCGAATCCCAATTTTTCGATGCTTCCCGGCTTCAGGTTCTGGATAAAGACGTCGGCGCCGGCAATAAGGATGTCGAGCACGGCCCGGTCCTCCTCCAACCTCAAGTCGAGACAGACCGACTCCTTGCCCCGGTTGAGCCAAACAAAGTAAGCGCTCTGCCCACGCACCAACTTGTCGTAGTTTCGGGCAAAGTCTCCTTCGGGCCTTTCGATCTTGATGACACGCGCGCCGGCATCCGCAAGACGAGAGGACGCATAAGGCGCAGCCACGGCCTGCTCCACGGCTACGACAGTGATCCTCTCAAGAGAGTTCTGCATGCGACACCGCTTTTTTCATCTTACGAGCTCGTTTTGAGTCCGACGACGGTTCAGCGTCGCCAGAAGCCGATTTTGTTCGTTCCCAACAATGGAGAATGCCTCGTCTACACCCATGCCGGGCTTTGCGAGCATCATGTCGGCCTGGGTCGCTAGCGAAACGTGGACTGTAGCCTGGGCCGAGAGATCCGTCTCGGTACAACTTCCCCCGACATACGCCCCTACTTTGTTCGCCTTACACAGCAGAACTGCTCGCGCTGTATCGGCAATTGAGCCCACGTCTGGCGTCTTGATTTGAACGAGGTGCGTGGCCTTCGCTTCGGCAAAGAGCCGAATATCCTCTAGCGTATTGCATCGTTCATCCACAACTATACGGGCGCTGGAGCCCCGACTGTCCAAGATCGATACGATCTTGGCGTAGTTCTCGATTTGAGCTTGGGTCGAACCAAAATCCGCCGGGGACTCGACATTGAGAATGAAAGCCGGAACACTCTCGGCAACCCTGCAGATAAAGTCAGCAATCTCTTGTGGCTCCATGCCAATTTCTTGGCCGATCCAGCCATAAACATCGAAATGCAGCACGGGATGATACCCGGGGCGGCCAATCTCGCGCGTACGCCTCGCGACCCACCTCACGAACTCCATGAAGGTCTGACCGCCAGTCCCGAATTTTTGTCGCGAGTTGATCAGACCGTGGGGGAGCACGTCCACCGCCCTCAGAATCATCTTATCAACGTTGATTTCGCGCGCATCTCCACTT
>NZ_RZPQ01000048.1:0-16405 GCF_003999135.1 Mesorhizobium sp. M7A.F.Ca.CA.004.06.1.1
GTGAAGTTCACCGAGAAGGGTCATGTGCTGATCGATGTCGGCGGCGAGATCGTCAACGACGTGGTCCAGCTCAAGGTCCGCGTCGAAGACACCGGCATCGGCATACCGGCCGAGAAACTGCAGAACGTGTTCGAGAAATTCGCGCAAGTGGACGGCTCGTCCACCCGCCGCCATGAGGGCACGGGGCTGGGCTTGGCCATCGCCGCCCGCCTCGTCGACCTGATGGCAGGCAAGATCGGCGTCGAAAGCGAGATCGGCCGTGGCTCCGTGTTCTGGTTCGCTGTGCCGCTGCCCGCGCATCAGGCCGCGGCGCGCGACGAGATCGTGCCGGTCGACGTCACCGGCGCGCGCGTGCTGGTCATCGACGACAATCCGGTCAACCGCGAAATCCTGCTCGAGCAGCTCAGAAGCTGGAGCTTCGACTGTGCCGCCGCCGAAAGCGGCGCCGTCGGCCTGGCCTTCCTCGACCGCGCCTTTCAACTCGGCGCCGCCGTCGACTGCATCATCCTCGACTACCAGATGCCGGGCATGAACGGCGCCGACGTCGCCAGAGCCATTGCTTCCGACAGCCGCCTGTCGGCCATCCCGATCGTTATCCTGACCTCGGTCGACCAGGTCGATTTCGGCAAGATGATCATCGACTTCGGCATTGCCGCGCATCTGACCAAACCGGCGCGCTCCGCGGTGCTGCTCGGCACCGTCATCTCGGTGATTCAGAAGGCCCGTTCGCAGGTCGGCAAGGCGCGGTTCGTCCGCGAACCGATCGTGCAGGCTTCCCTGGCAGCGCCGCCCGCCTTCACCGTCATCCGCGGCCCGGCAATGCCGGTCGCGGCAGCGCCGGAATCGACAACCGCGCCGAACGGACCGATCGACATCCTCATTGCCGAGGACAATGACGTGAACCAGTTGGTCTTCGGCCAGATCCTCAATGGGTTGGGCTTGAGCTACCGTATCGCCGGCAATGGCCGCACGGCGGTCGAAATGTACCGGGCGCTGCGCCCCAAGCTGATCCTGATGGACGTTTCGATGCCCGAAATGAACGGCTACGAGGCGACCCGCGCCATCCGGGCGATGGAGGTCTCGACGGGCGCCCACATCCCGATCATCGGCGTCACCGCGCACGCGCTGAAGGGCGATCGCGACAAGTGCATCGATTCAGGCATGGACGACTATCTGCCGAAGCCCGTTTCGCCCGACCGCCTAGGCACCAAGATCGGCACCTGGCTCAGCGAGACCGTCGTGGCCAAGACCGCCTGACTGCATCCATGAGGATGCGTCAGACGGCGGCAGCCTCCAGACGATAGCGGCGCATCCAGTCGAGGCTTGTCGCGTCAGCAAGCTTTGCAACGCCGGGGCTTACATCCTCCTCGTCAGGTGCTGGGACTCCCAGGGCTTCGCAGATGCCTAGCAACGTCGCAGCCGGATTGCCTGAAAGGCGCTCATAGCCGACGCGCAGCGGGGATATGCCTTGCTCTGCGAACCAAATGTTCCAGGCCGCGTCATAGGTCTCGAGTTCCGTGACCTCTCGTTTGATACGCTCGAAATCATATTGGGGCTCTTTCGGCGGTGCGACCCTTTCGATCTCGGTGCCATCGGGAGCGATATGCCAAAGACCGGTCTGCTCCGCCTTGATCAGGGAGACAGCCTGCGCGAGCTTGTTCTCCCGCGAGAGGTGTATGTAGAGGACGCGGCCAAAGGCCTTTTCAAGACGCGCTCTGTCCGACTGCAGTTTCGGGAAAATCCGGTCGAGGGTTGCCGAGAGTTCATCCAGATTTTCGCGCATCAAGCGAAGGCCGAAGAGGCCGGTCCCACCCTTGCCGGCAGCGATCGCCGCGTTGAGATAGGCGACATTGAAGTCGAGCTCACTCATCGTGTCGCGATCGGGCAGCTTCCACTCTTCAGCCCACTCCAGCACATCCTGCCGCCGATAGAATGAGTGCGGATCGCCAGTCGTCTTCGTGGATGCCAGAAGCTTGCACAGCAGCGTGCTACCGGTCCTCGGCGTGCCGCAGATGATGTATCCATCGAACATGTTGAGGCCCATGCTGCTCGTCAAAGACAGGGCCGCCGCCCAGTAAGGATGGCGGCCGCTATAGCTGAAATCTTTGCTGGATGCGACGTCACGGCTATCGCTTTTAAATGCCTCTCTCGGACAAACACCATGCCGGCAGCGGCCAAATTACCGGTTGCGCACCACCACGCACGCCCCACCGACACTTTGCAATTTCTGGCAAATAACGTTGGCATCGGCGCGGCGGTCGACACCGATCCTGACCGCGTAGATGCCGCGCCGGCCGATCGGCGTGCGCACCCGGCTGACCACCGGATCATGCCCGTTGAGCAGGGCCGGGAACCGGCTCCTTACCCTGACCCACTGGTTGATCGCGGCGCTGCGGCGAAAATTGCCGGCCACTTGGATGCCCCATGGCTTTATGTTGATCGAAGCCATGGCCACCGTCCGCGACATGATCACCGGCAGTTTTCGGCAAGCGACGGCAAAATCCGTCTTTGCGTCGAGCGGCTCGACCCTTCCGGCATAGGCCCGGTCGGTGAACTTGTCGGCTGGTTCGCCCATGATGTCTAAGACATAGCTTTCGGTTTCCATCGGCAGGAAACCGCCGGAGCTGAGCCAGCGCGACACCCGGCTCTCGCCGGCATTGTAGGCGGCGGCGGCCAGGCCGAGATTGCCGTAGCCGGTTTTCATTTCGGCCAGATATCTGGCCGAAGCCGGAATCGCCTGGTTGATGTCGAAGGAATTGGCGAGCCCGCGCATCTTGGCGGTGCCCGGCATGAACTGGGCAATGCCTTCGGCACCGACCGGACTGACGGCGTTGGGATCGAAACGGCTTTCCTTCCAGATCAGCCGGGCGAAGAAATCCCTGGACAGGCCGTTCTGGTCGGCATGCGCCTGGATCAGATTGCAGACCTTGTCGATCAGCCGCTGCTTGGCGGATTGCGGCGGATCGGCCTGCACAAGGGTCGACCAGGTCAGCCCGTACAGCAGGATCAGCGCTGCCCAAAGGAAACGCTGCATCGGTTCTACTCGGCCGCGGCCTTGCCGCGACCGAACCGTTGCTCGATATAGTCGGCGACCATTTTCTCGAAATCCGCGGCGATCGACGGCCCGCGCAGCGTCGCCGCCTTTTTGCCGTCGACGAAGACAGGCGCCGTCGGCATTTCGCCCGTGCCGGGCAGCGAAATGCCGATGTCGGCATGCTTGGACTCGCCAGGGCCGTTGACGATGCAACCCATCACCGCGACCTTGAGGTTCTCGACGCCGGGGTATTTGTCGCGCCACACGGGCATGTTCTTCCTGAGATCGGCCTGGATGTTCTGGGCGAGTTCCTGGAACACGGTGGAGGTGGTGCGGCCGCAGCCGGGGCAAGCGGCAACAATCGGCACGAACTGCCTGAACCCCATGGTTTGCAGCAATTCCTGTGACACCTGCACCTCGCGCGTGCGGTCGCCGTTCGGCTCCGGTGTCAGCGAGATGCGGATGGTGTCGCCGATGCCTTGCTGGAGCAGGATGCCCATGGCGGCCGACGAAGCGACGATGCCCTTCGAGCCCATGCCGGCTTCGGTCAGGCCGAGATGCAGCGCATGATTGGAGCGGGTGGCGAGCTCGGTATAGACGGCGATCAGGTCCTGCACGCCGCTGACCTTGGCCGACAGGATGATTTTCTCGCGGCCAAGGCCGATCTCTTCCGCCATCTCGGCCGACAGGATCGCCGACTGCACGATCGCCTCGCGCATCACCTCCTGCGCGGTCAGCGGAAAACCCTTGTCCTGGTTGTCGTCCATCAGCCGGGTCAAAAGCTCCTGGTCGAGCGAGCCCCAGTTGACACCGATGCGCACCGGCTTGTCATGCCTGATCGCCATCTCGACGATATCGGCGAACTGGCGGTCCTTCTTGTCCTTGAAGCCGACATTGCCCGGATTGATGCGGTATTTGGCCAGCGCCTCGGCGCAGGCCGGATGATCGGCCAAAAGCTTGTGGCCGATATAGTGGAAATCGCCGACCAGCGGCACGTTGATACCAAGCCGCTGAAGCCGCTCATGAATGCGCGGCACGGCGGCGGCGCTCTCGTCGCGATCGACGGTGATGCGCACGATCTCCGAGCCGGCCCGGTGCAGCGCTGCGACCTGCGCAACCGTCTGGTCGATATCGGCCGTATCGGTGTTGGTCATCGATTGGACGATAACGGGCGCGCCGCCGCCGACGACCACGCCGCCGACATCGACGCCGACCGACGTGCGGCGGGGGAAAGGAGAGGAAAAATATCCGGTCATGCCGGCAGCCTTTTGTCTCTGGAGCATCTTGTGTCCTGCATGGACGCACAACGACGCCCCGGGCCGATGCGCTGAGGTCCGGGCATGAGGTGGAGGAGCAAAGATGGCTTGTCAATGGCGACAGGTCGCCACTGGCCGGAATCGCCCGCCGCCGGCGACCAGAAACAATCGATGATCTGGCGAAACGGGCGACGGCCGAAGCGGAGATTGAGCCGGGTGCAAGTCCAGCTTCGGCTGACAGACCGGTGCTGGAAAATCAAAACCCTCCACGCCGGCGGCGGGGTGCCGCCGGGAAAAGAGGCCGCGGATATTGGGCGGCTATGTCAGGAGGGCGTCAATGCGTGGTCGGTTTGCCTCTTAGTTTTTCAATCTCGTCCTTGAGTGCCAGCTTGCGTCGCTTGAGATTCACGATTTCGAGGTCGTCGACCGATGGATGATTCATCGCGTCATCGATTTCACGTTCGATGTCGCCGTGTTTCCGCTGCAACTCATCAAGATGGGATGCAAGAGACATGATTGGTTCTCCCTTTCATGGTTTTCCTCGATTGCAACCGTCACGGCGCGTCCACCGCAGGTTCGCTTCTGTGACGGCACGGTGACAGTGTGTCACCTTCCGCGGGCGATGTCGAATGATCCGTGGTAGCATTCCACGACACCTTGAAATGTGATATGGGCTGCACGCCGGTGACAAAACACCCGGTCCCGCCCAATCAGGCCCAGTTTTGGGCGCCGCAGACGTGCAGACGGTAGAGAATGTCCGATCAGGAACAGGCCGATATTCGCCTCGAATTTTCCCGCCTGAAGCAGGAACACGCCGATTTCGATGCCGCCATCAACGCGATGATCGCCATGGCCTGCGATCCGCTGCAGATCCAGCGCATGAAGAAGAAGAAGCTGTTCCTCAAGGATCGGCTGATGGCGCTGGAAGACAAGATCATTCCCGACATTATTGCATGAACTGGCATTCGCTCGTTCGCATGCCTAGGCTGCGATCGAAAGTCTCGCGGCACGATCACGCAGCAGGCCGATAAGTTCGCCGGTCCGCTCCTCGGACGTATCGATGGGGACCACCAGGCACATGGTCGCCTCGACCTTGCCCGGCGCTGAAAACACCGGCGCGGCAAGGCACTTCGTATAGGCATCGACAAGGCCCGAAGTGACGCAATAGCCGGTGACCTGCGCTTTTGCGATGTCGGCGACGAAATCGTCGAGCCGCAGTTTGCGCCCGTCGGGCAGCACGAGATCGTCGTCCGACACCATGCCTTCGATCTCAGCCTTCTCCAGCCCCGCCAGAAGCAGCCGCCCCGAGGCCGTCCAGGGCAGCGGTATCTGCAAGCCGGTGGCGGAACTGATGCGGAACGGCCTGGTGCCGGGACTCGCATGGACGATCGTATAGCGGCCGCTCTGCAGCATGCACAGTTCGGAAGTCTCGCCGGTCTCGCGCGACAGATTGTCGACCTCCTGGCGCCCCCGCCTCAACAGGTCGTTGCCCCGCACATAGTCCATTCCGTAGAGATAGAGCTTCTTGCCGAAATAGACGCGATTGCCGTCGCCTTCCATTTCCAGCAGTCCCGCATCGACCAGCGACCGCACCAGCGTATAGGTCGTCGAACGGGGCGCGTGCACGCCCTTGGCAAGGTCGCCAATGCCGATCGCGCGCTGGGTCGTGTGAAGAAACTCCAGAATCTCGAGCACCCGGTTGAGCCCCTTTTCACGGGAGCCCGAAATCTTCTCGCCGGCTGAAAGTGCCGAGGCATTGCCATCTTGCATTGTTGATTCCCGGTGTTAGTATCTGTCCTGTACAGGATACACACGTCTCTTGTAAGAGACAATCGCTTCGACGTCACTGACGCGTGTATTGCCTGTGCAAGGGGAACACAAACGAAAGGAGGTCGCCGTGAACGACACATCCGGAAGACGTGATTTTCTGAAATTGGGAATGGCGGGACTGGCCACGGCCGGCGTCGTGGGTGCGGCGGTAGCCGTCGATGCCCAGAAGGCCGCTGCTCAGGCAGCACCCGACAGCCTGCTGCGCACCGTGCTCGATCGCGGCAAGCTGATCGTCGGTACCGGCAGCACCAATGCGCCGTGGCACTTCGAGAACGATGCCGGCGAACTCGTCGGCATGGACATCACCATGGGACGCATTCTTGCCAAGGGCCTTTTCGACGATCCGACCAAGGTCGAGTTCGTGATGCAGGATCCGGCACAGCGCATCCCCAACGTCACCACCAACAAGGTCGACATCACCATTCAGTTCATGACGATGAGCGCCCAGCGCTCGCAGCTGGTCAATTTTTCCCGGCCTTACTATGTCGAGGGCGTCGCCCTGCTGAGCCTTCCGACCGCCGAGAACAAGACCTTCGACAAGCTGCTTGCCGGCGGCTCGGCGACACGCGTCTCCATCCTGCAGAATGTCGATGCCGAGGCGCAGGTGCATTCGGTGCTGCCCGAGTGCCAGGTTATGCAGATCGATACCCAGGCCAACGTGCTGCAGGCACTGGAATCGAAACGCGTCGACGCCGCTGCCGTCGATCTGTCCACGGTGCGCTGGCTCGCCTCGCGCAATCCGGACAGATATTTCGACGCCGGCAAGAGCTGGCTGAGCATGCTTTATGGCGCGGCACTCCGGCAAGGCGACCTTGACTGGCTGACCTTCGTCAACGCGACCTTCACCATCGCCATGTTCGGCCACGAAAACGCACTCTACGATGCCGCCTTCAAGGACTATTTCGGACAGGAGCCGCCGGCGCGCCATCCCGGCTTCCCAGCCATCTGACCTGCATCGGGCGGAAGGGCGTATCCAGCGCCCTTCCGCCTCCCTAGAGCAATTCCAGGAAAAGTGTGAAACGGTTTTCGT
Source organism: Mesorhizobium sp. M7A.F.Ca.CA.004.06.1.1 (assembly GCF_003999135.1). Lineage (NCBI taxonomy): Bacteria > Pseudomonadati > Pseudomonadota > Alphaproteobacteria > Hyphomicrobiales > Phyllobacteriaceae > Mesorhizobium > Mesorhizobium sp. M7A.F.Ca.CA.004.06.1.1. The sequence goes on from NZ_RZPQ01000048.1 coordinate 7,151, forward strand.
CCGGAATTGCGTCAAAACAAAGAGTTAGAGCGGGTCGCCGTTTCCGTGAAACGGTGAACCGCTCTAAGCCTGCGGCACTGAGGCGGACGCATGGGCTATGCCCTTAATTTCAACCTGATCTGGCGGCACTTCGACAAGCTGTGGGGCGGACTGCTGCTCAGTCTCGAACTCGCCGTCATATCGATCGCCATCGGCATCGTCATCGGCCTGGTTCTGGCGGTCTGGTATGTGTCTGCCGGACGCATCGTGCGCACCATCATCGCCGCCTACGTCGAATTCATCCGCAACGTGCCGCTGATCCTGCTCGTCTACCTCGTCTTCTACGGCTTGCCGACAGTGGTCGATATCGCCTACAGCGCGCCGACCTCGTTCGTCGTCACGCTGTCGCTCTATAGCGGCGCCTATTTGGTCGAGGTGTTTCGCTCCGGGCTCGAAGCCGTTCCGCGCGGACAGCTGGACGCCGGCAAGGCAATCGGCCTGACACCCTGGCAAAGGCTGCTCAACGTGCGCCTGCCGACCATGCTGCGCATCACCTTGCCGGCATTGTCCAACACCTTCATATCGCTGTTCAAGGACACCTCCGTCGCGTCGGTCATTTCGGTGCCGGAGCTGACCTATGGCGCCCAGTGGATCAACTTCAACACCTTCCGCATCGTCGAGGTCTATCTCGTGGTCACGGCGATGTATCTGGTGACCGGCTACATCTTGCTTTTTGCGCTTCGGCTTGTCGAGCGCCGGTTCAGGGCGGCGCGCTGATATGCTGACCCAGATCGCCTATGCCTTACCTTTCCTCGCCCAGGGCTTTGCGCTGACACTGTGGGTATCCCTGCTGGTCGTGGTATTTTCGCTGATTGCCGGCGTGATCATGGGCGTCGGTCTCGTCTATGGCCCGGTGCCGTTGCAATGGGCCGTGCGCATCTTCAGCGACACCATCCGCGGCATCCCGATCCTGGTGCTCATCTTCTTTGTCTATTACGGACTGCCGGCCATCGGGCTTCATCTGCCGTCGTTCTGGGCCGCCGTGCTGGCGCTGACCCTGTTCAAGACAGCCCAGGTCGTAGAATATTTCAGAGGCGCTGTCGGCTCCATTCCGAAAGGGCAGTCCGAGGCGGCGATGGCGATCGGGCTGACCTTTCGACAGCGGCTCGCCTACGTCATCTTCCCACAGGCGTTCAGGCGCTTCCTGCCGCCCTGGATCAACGGCGTCACCGATGCGGTCAAGGGCAGCGCGCTGGTATCGCTGCTCGGCATCACCGACCTGATGCAGGCCATCAACCAGGTCATCGGCCGCACCTATGAGGCCATGCCGCTCTATATTCTCGGCGCGCTCATCTACTTCGCGGTCAACTATGCCCTTTCGCTCGCCAGCCGGCGGCTCGAGCGGCGTTTCTCCTTCATCCGGGAATAGCAATGTCCACAAGTCCGAAAAACACCCCGGCCCTTCTCGACGTCCAGGACGTTTCCAAAGCCTTTGGGACCGTCCAGGTCCTGCGTTCGGTCAGCCTGCAGGTGGCGAAGGGCGAGGTGGTGACCGTCATCGGCCCTTCCGGCAGCGGCAAGACCACGCTGCTGCGTTGCGTCAACTTTCTCGAAAGCTATGACAGTGGTTCGATCCGCATCGACGGCAAGGAGGTCGGCTTTCGCGAAGCCGGAACCCGCCAGCGTCGCAGCGAACGCGATCTCGCCGCGATGCGCGCCGAGACCGGCATGGTGTTCCAGAGCTTCAACCTCTTTCCGCACCTGACAGCCGCCGGCAACATCATGCTTGGCCTCACCAAGGTGCGCGGCAAGAGCAACGCCGAAGCGCGCACCATCGCCGAACACTGGCTCGGCCGGGTCGGCCTCGCCCACAAGGCCGACAGCCTGCCCGCCGAACTGTCCGGCGGCCAGCAGCAGCGCGTCGGCATTGCCCGCGCCGTGGCCATGGGGCCGAAGATCCTGCTTCTCGACGAGATAACCTCCGCGCTCGACCCGGAACTGGTCGGCGAGGTGCTCGAGGTCGTTCGCAGCCTGGCCGAGGACGGCATGACGATGGTGATGGTCACGCACGAAATGGCGTTTGCCCGCGATGCCTCGAGCCGCATCATCTTCATGGCCGATGGCGGCGTCAGCGCGGCGGGTCCACCCGCCGAAATCCTGGCGGCCGACACCGACAATGAGCGCCTGCGCACCTTCCTGGCACGCTTCCGCGCCTCGCATTTCTAGAACGGGACAGCGAACGCTGTCGCAAGGAGCCTTCTTTCATGACGCCTTATATCCGGCTCGCCGCGTTGGGCCTGACGCTGCCCGAGCCGCCGACACCGATCGCCAACTTCGTCACCCATGCCGAAAGCGGCCGGCTGATCTTCCTGTCCGGCCAGGGTCCGCTGCGCACCGACGGCACGCTGTTTACCGGCAAGGTGGGGGAGGATGTCAGCGTCGAGCAGGCTTATGGCCATGCCCGCCTCACCGGCCTCAATCTGCTTGCCGTCATGCACGCAGCCACTGGCGACCTTGGCCGGATCGTGCGCGTCGTCAAGCTGCTCGGCTTCGTCAACGCCATACCGACCTTCAGCGACCACCCGAAAGTGGTCAATGGCTGTTCCGACCTGTTTGCCGATGTGTTCGACAATATCGGCGGCCATGCCCGCTCGGCGATCGGCGTCGGCTCCTTGCCTGGAAACATCACCGTTGAAATCGAGGCGGTTGTCGAGATCGCCGCCTGACCTTTAGAAGAATGGAATCCGAGAGATGAAAACCACGTCCACCGACGGCTCCAACACCACCATCCGCGAACGGCTCGGCCTTCGCCCGATCATCAATGTCTCCGGCACGATGACCGCGCTCGGCGCGTCGATCATCGTCCCCGAAGCGATCAGCGCCATGGCGGAAATGGCCTCGCAATGGGTGGAAATGGATGACCTGCAACGTGCCGCAAGCACGATTGTCGCGCGCCTGACCGGCGGCGAGGCCGGTTTCATCACTGCCTGCTGCGCCAGCGGCATCACCATGGCGATCGCAGGTGCTATGACGGGGACCAATCTGCTCGCCATCGAGCGGCTGCCTGATAACACGGAGGGCCTCAAGTCGGAGGTCATCGTCCAGCTCGGGCACATCGTCAACTATGGTGCGCCGATCGACCAGTCGGTCCGGCTGGCGGGCGCCAGGGTCGTGCCGGCCGGCACGGTCAGCGTGACGCAGGACTATCATGTGCGCGACGCGATCAACGACCGCACGGCGGCGGGCCTCTACGTCGTTGCGCACCACACCGTGCAGTATGGCATGCTGTCCCTGGAGGAATTCTGCGAGATCTGCCACGCCAGGGGCATCCCTGTGATCGTGGATGCGGCTTCAGAGTATGATCTGCGCGGCTTCCTCGCGCGCGGCGCCGACATTGTCATCTACAGCGGCCACAAATTCCTGAGTGGGCCGACCAGCGGCATCGTCACCGGGCGCAAGGATCTGGTTCGCACCGCCTATCTCCAGAACCGCGGCGTCGCCCGCGCCATGAAGGTCGGCAAGGAGAGCATCGCCGGCACCATGGCCGCACTGGAAGCCTGGGAAAAGCGCGACCATGCCGGCATCCGCCGCCGCGAAGACGCCGCGCTCAACCTGTGGAAGGAGACGTTGCAGGGCCTGCCGGGCATTGTCGCGCAGATCATTCCCGATCCGACCGCCAACCCTCTCGATCGGCTTCAGATTTTTGTACTGCCCGAAAGCCGGTTCACGGCGGCCGGCCTCACCTCGGCATTGGCGACGGGCTCGCCACCGATCATCGTGCGCAACCATGAGGTGGAGCGCGGCCATTTCTTCCTCGACCCCTGCAATCTTCATCCCGGCGAGGCCGAGATCGTCGCCGAACGGCTGCGCGCCATATTGACCGCCAAGGACCGCCCGGCCGATGCGATGAAACTCGCCCGCAAGGATTCGTCCGGCGTCTTACGCTGGCCAGATTGAACACCCGGCGAATCGCTTGCTGAAATGCGCCGACCGTAACCAGCACGCGCCATCATGCGCCTATTGGCCTGACGGGCTCTCCAGGGCACCGGCCGGGAAACTGCCGGCTCCCTTTGCGCGCCTTGGCGGGTCCAGCCTGGTGGCCGCTTCGTAGCCTCTCAAAACAATAACTTTACAAATATCTTTATTTATGTGAAGTCATGACGATTGAAGGATCGATCATGACAGCCACTCGTTTCGCCACGCGCCTGAATTCCTTTGCCTCGCGACCGCACGCCGAGTGGCCCGATCTTACCGGCAAGCCGTCGCTGCTGCAGATGGCGGCGCGCGCCGCCAAGGTCGAGGGGCTTACCGATCTGGATCTCAACTTTCCTGACCATGTCAGGGAAAAGCCCACGGAAATTGCTCTGAAACTGGGCGATCTTGGGCTCTCCATCAATGGCTTTGCCATGCGCTACTACTCCAACCCCGCCTTCAAGCTCGGCGCTTTCACCAATCCGGATCCGGCGGTGCGTCGCGAGGCCATCGACCTGACCAAGGCCGGCATCGATGCCGTGCGTGAGGCCGGCGCCAGCCTGATGACGCTGTGGCTCGGCCAGGATGGCTTCGACTACGCCTTCCAGGCCGACTATTCGACGCTTTGGCAACACGAAATTGATGGGATTCGTGAAGTTGCGGCACATGATCCCGACTGTCAGATCAGCCTTGAATACAAACCGAACGAACCACGCTCCTACAGCCTGATGCCGGATGCGGCGACGACCTTGCTGGCGATCCGCGATGTCGGCCTGCCTAATCTCGGCGTCACGCTCGATTTCGCTCATGTGCTCTACGCCGACGAACAACCGGCCTTTGCCGCGGCCCTGGTGGCGCGTCACAGCAAGCTGCTCGGCGTGCACCTGAACGACGGCTACGCCAAGCGCGACGACGGCCTGATGGTCGGCGCGGTGCACACGCTGCAGACCATCGAGATGCTCAGGCAGATTCGCCGCGACGGTTACGCCGGCGCCATCTATTTCGACACGTTCCCCGATATGACAGGGCTCGATCCGGTGCGCGAGTGCGAAGTCAACATCGCCACCGTCAATCGCATGCTGCGCGTCGTCGACCGGCTGGAGCAGGACAATCGCCTGTCCGCCGCCATGGACAGCCAGGACGCGGTGACGTCGCAGGCCATCATCCAGGAAATCATGCTCGGGCCGGATAGCTGAGGCATCCGCGCCATCGCCGTTTTTCAACCAGGGAGGAATACAATGAAACTTCTGCTTGCCACCGCTACCGCCGCATTGATGGCGCTCTCGATCGGCTCTGCCTTTTCCGCCGACCTCGCGCCGCTCAATTCCGACACGGAAAAGGACCGCATCGACTGGTCGCAGGTCGAGGCCAAGTTCGGCGCGTTCCCCAAGCTGCCCGAAGGCACCAAGGCAGGCGCGGTCTCCAAGACGCTGACCAATGAATACTGGCGCTCGCTGGGCGAGGGCTACACGGCATTCGGCGCCAAGGTCGGCGTTCCCGTCGTCTATCAGGCAGCGCAGAGCGAGGGCGACCAGCTCGGCCAGCTCACCATCGCCGAAGGCCTGGTGACGCAGGGCTACAACGTGCTGCTCGTCTCGCCGCAGACGGATGCCAATCTGCAGCCGATCATGGAGCAGGCCAAGGCCGCCAACGTGCCGGTGGTCAATGTCAATGACGCCGTCATCCCGCAGGCCGAGCATTATGTCGGCAACGTCCAACGCGACAATGGCGTGCGCGTCGCCAAATGGTTCGTCAAGAATCGTCCGAATGGCGGCAAGGTCGCCATCGTCGAAGGCCAGGCTGGCGTCTATGCCGCCGTGCAGCGCACCGATGGCTTCAAGTCGACCATTACCGAGGGAGGCAAGTTCGAGGTTGTCGCCAGCGTTCCCGGCAACTGGGACCGCCAGACCTCCTATGACGCGGCCACCAACATCCTGCAGCAGCATCCCGACCTGATCGGCTTCTATGCCAACAATGATGGCATGGCGCTGGGCATCGTCGAGGCTGTCAAGGCCGCCGGCCTGCAGGACAAGGTTGCGGTCTTCGGCACCGACGGCATTTCCGATGCCTATGCCTCCATACGGGCCGGCGAACTGACCGGCACGGTCGACAGTTTCCCCGTTCTGACCGGCGAAGTGGCGTTGGAAACAGCTCTGCGTCTCGTCGCGGGACAGAAGCTGCCGCGCGTCGTCGCCACGCCCCAGGCGCTGATCACCAAGGACAATGCCGACCGCTATTCCGGCGCCGGCGCGCGCAAGGCGCTGCTCGAGGACGCGGCTGCGGGCCAGTAAGGCCAACCAACAGTGCCGGTCAGGGCAATTCGCTTCTGTCCGGCACCATGGCCCGGAGATAGAACTCGATGTCACCCCGGCTGCAATTCCAGGGCATTTCCAAGCTGTTTCCGGCCGTACGGGCGCTTGACGGCGTTTCGTTCTCGGTCGGGGCCGGTGAAATCCATGGCCTGCTCGGCGAAAACGGCGCCGGCAAGTCGACGCTGCTGCGCGTCCTGTCTGGCGTCTACAGGCCGACCGCGGGAAGCGTCCTCATCGACGGCAAGCCGGTTACACTCGCCAACCCGGTTGCCGCGCGCGCTGCGGGCGTCGCCATGATCCATCAGGAATTGCAGCAGGTGCCGCGCCTCAGCGTCGCCCAGAACATGTTCCTCGGCCATCCGCTGACGCGCGGCGGCATCTTCGTCGCCAGCAGAGAGCAGGAGCGCCGCGCCGCCGAGGCTCTTGCAGCCATCGACCCTTCCATCGATCCAGCCGCCCCGCTCGGCACCCTGAAGGTGGCGCAGCGGCAGATTGTCGAGATTGCCAGGGCATTGCTCGATCGCGCCCGCATCGTCGCCATGGACGAGCCGACATCGAGCCTGACGCCGAGCGAATTCGAACGGCTCGCGCAAGTCATTACAGGTTTGGCGCGCGATGGCGTCGCCGTCGTCTATGTCTCGCACAAGCTGGATGAGGTGTTCGGCATCTGCCGGCGCGCCACCATCATGCGCGATGGCGTCGTCGTCGATTCCGTCGATCTGAAAGACCTGTCGGAGAAAGCGGTCGTGGCGATGATGGTCGGCCGCGAACTGGCGCAGGAACACCATAATTCCCATGCCACGAACAAGGTCATGCTGAGCGCGCGTGGCCTCTCCTCGGCGACGAAGGTGCGCAACGTGTCGTTCGATCTGCATCGCGGCGAGGTGCTGGGGATTGCCGGCCTGGTCGGTTCCGGCCGAACTGAACTTTTGCGGCTCCTGGCCGGCGCCGATCGCGCCACGGCCGGCACCATTGCAATCGACGGCAAGGCGGCGCGCTTCGCCGGCCCGCGCGATGCGATTGCCGCCGGCATCGGCCTGGTGCCGGAGGAGCGCAAGCGCGAAGGCATCGTGCCGCTGCGCTCGATCACCAGCAACATGGCGCTGGCCTCGATGAACGTATTCGCGCCGCGCGGCGTCATCGATCACACCAGGCTGAAACAGGTGGCGGTCGACAGGATGAGCCGCGTCAATCTGCGCCCGTTCCTGCTCGACCGGCCGATCCGCCTGTTCAGCGGCGGCAACCAGCAGAAGGCGATCATCGGCCGCTGGCTGGCCGCGGGAACGCGCATCCTCTTGTTCGACGAACCGACACGCGGCATCGATGTCGGCGCCAAGGCGGAGATCTATCATCTGATCGAGGAACTCGCCGCCGAGGGCCATGCCGTGATCGTCGTCTCCTCCGAACTCCCCGAAGTGATCCGGCTTGCCGACCGCGTGCTGGTCATGCGCGACGGCACGATCGCGGCCGAACTCCACAGAGACGATATCAGCGAACAGGCGATCGCGGCGCACGCCATCCCACAAACGCAAACGCCGGCCGCGCAACAGGCAAGGCAGTAGGTGACGGATATGTCGGATACCACTCTGGTGCGACCACGCGCCGAATTCCTGCGCGGCGTTTCCATGCGCGACGCCGGCACGCTGATCGGCCTTGTCGTGATCCTGGCAGTATTCGGCACGCTGGTGCCCGGCTTCTTCGCCGAGCGCAACCTGATCAACATCCTGCAGCAGTCGAGCATCAATGCCTGTTTGGCGCTGGGCATGACGCTGGTCATCATCTCCGGTGGCATCGACCTGTCGGTCGGGCCGACGGCGGCACTCTCGGCCGTCATCTCGGCCTCTATGATGGTCGCCGGCGTGCCGTTTCCGTTGGCCATCGCCGCCGGCTTCGCCATTGGCCTTGCCTGCGGCCTCGTCAACGGCGTGCTCGTCGCCTATGTCGGGCTGCAGCCCTTCATCGTCACGTTGGGAACGCTCAGCACCTATCGGGCGCTGGCGCTGATCTACACCGGCGGCAATCCGGTGCTCGGCCTTCCGCCAAGCTTTCGCGCCATCTTCAACGGATCGCTGTTTGGACTGCCTCTGGCGGTCATCATCGTCGCCTGCGTGGCTGTCGTCGCCTGGGTCGTTTTGAAGAAGACGCCCTTCGGCGAATATCTGCTTGCCGTCGGCGGCAACGAGGAGGCGGCCTACATCGCCGGCGTGCCGATTGCCCGCACCAAGATCGCCGCCTACATGATCTCGGGCCTGCTGGCGGCGCTTGCCGCGCAGATCCTGGTCGGCCGGCTCGGCGCCGCCGAGCCCATCCTCGGCAATCTCTGGGAACTCGACGCTATCGCGGCTGCCGCCATCGGCGGCGCCTCGCTGATGGGCGGCAAGGGCAGCATCGTCGGCACCATCCTGGGCGCCGTCATCCTCGGCGCCATGCGCAACGGTTTGACGCTGATGAACGTCCAGTCCTTCTATCAGCTTCTGGCAACTGGTCTTATAATCCTCGCCGCGATGCTTATCGATCGCGTGACGAGGGGGCGTGGATGACCTTGAGCGGGCTGGACCTGAAAGCGGTAGGACCGCGCATCCGCATGATGATGCCGCATCTCACCCCGTTGGAGGCGAAGGTGGTGGAAACCGTCTTCGGCCGGCGCGGTTTCGACGAGAGCATTCCGCTGAAACAGATCGCCGAAGAGTCCGGCGTGTCCGAGGCGATGGTGGTCAAAATCGCCAAGAAGCTCGGCTTTTCCGGCTATCGCGACTTCCGCACCGCCGTCTATGAATACAGTCGCCTGCCGACCGCCGAGATGCACCAGGAACTGTCATCCGACGACAGTTCGGCCGAGATCGTGCAAAAAGTGTTTCGCACCTCCATCCAGGCGCTGGCGGAGACGCTGGCGATCCTCGACATCGAGGATTTCGACCGGGCCGCCGAGCTGCTCTTCCGTGCCAAGACCCGGGATTTTTATGGCGTCGGCGGCTCGGCGCAGATCGCCCGC
>NZ_RZPQ01000490.1:0-4486 GCF_003999135.1 Mesorhizobium sp. M7A.F.Ca.CA.004.06.1.1
GGACTCGACCGGGTTTCTCCTGAAGCGCCTCGCATTCACGCGGCGCGCTTGAGCTCTGTTCTAGCGGACGCTGGCGACCGCGTCGGAGCGGCCGTCATTGATCGTCACCCAAACGCCGGAATTCTGGTCCGACTGGCGCTTGAGATAGGTGTAGTCGGTGTCCGTCCAGGACAGGACCTTGGTCTCGAGATTGTCGAGGATGAATTCTCCCAGGCTCGTGCGCACGGTCAGCACCGCGTGGCCGTCGCCATTCGGCTGGCGCGCCACTGTCATCAGCAAATTGCCGGCCGGCACGCCCGCATCCATCAACTCGCGGCGCTTTTCCAGCGCGTAATCCTCGCAATCGCCATAGCCATTGGCCGGATAGGCCCAATATTCCTCGACACCGTAGTTTTCCATGTCGGTGCGCGGCTTGATGCGAGTGTTGACCGAATTGTTGATGTTGACGATCGTCGCCCACAGTTTGCGGGTCAGTTCGACCGGCGCACCCTTCGGGGTCCGTTCGCTGCATTCGCCAGGACTGCGCTGGCAGAACTCATAATGGCCAACAGGCTGGGTGGTGCGTCCGCCGGTGTGCATATAGGCCGGTCCCGCGGCATATGCTGATCCCCAAGCGGAAAGCTGCATCGCCATTGCCACCAGCAACAGCTTGCCCCTCGTGTTCTTCATTGTTGTAGTCTCCCCGTTCGAAGGAGACATTGCCACATGTGGATTTATTTGACGCAAAAGCTCGAAGTAGATATTGAGTAAAACTCCAGTAGAATAAACGTAAAATTTGAATCATTTGAGTATTAATTCGTTTGCATATTGAGGCGCCAATCTCGGTGCGCGGAGGGCTCCCAAGCCCGCCAAGAGTGGGCTAAGCATGCCGGTCATGGCGTCGAAAACAAAAAACCGGCCACACTGGATGCCAATCGCCGGCTTGACGTCGATCTCGACCGCGGCGCCGGAGAGCGAAAGGTCGATTATACGGCATTGGTACTGGCGGCCGTCGGTGAGCTGCAGCACGCTGGTCGGATTGCGCGGCGCGACGCGCTCGTGGCGGCGATCTTCCGGCAGGTCGAGTTCATGCTTGTTGGCGAGCCAGGTCAATTGCGCGGCCAGCTTGTCCTTCTTGCGATCCGACGCGATGACGGTCATCGCGAAACCGTCCTGCAAGGTGCGGGTGACTACACCTTCGATGCGGCCGATATGATCGATGTAGGCAATGATTTTTTCGCCGGGCATGCCGATGCGGTCGGTGCGAAACGCGACATTGCCCGGTGACATGTCGACGACCTGGCAGGGGTGTTCGGTGCGGTCTTCCAGCATGAAGCGTCCGTAGATTTTAACCCGGACGCGCTGAAAGTTACGCCTTTCAGCTTGGGACGGCGCATAGTCGACCGCCGCTGACCTCATGACTGCCTACACCCCGTTTGGCATCCCGCGCGCCGATGCGAGGAACTTCATCAGAGAAGTACAACAAAGCGGGTTAACAAAGGGAAAAAGCGGGCGCTCCAGGGGTTTCCTTTTTGCAGGTCGCGGTGCCAAAACAGCCGCGCAGTTTTGGGCGACGTGCATCAGGCCGCAAACGGACTATTCCTCGCGCCCGCCATCGAACACGACGAGATGGCGGATGCGGCGCGCCCGGCCGAGCGCCGAGATCGTCTCGGGTGCTCCAAGTTCATCGGGAACGAGCGAGGGAACATCGATCGCCGGGCGATTGTTGAGAAGCTCCTTCTCCGGATCGATGACGCGTATCGAATCGATCAACGCGTCGGTGATCGGATCGGCACCCAGCCAGAAGGGCTTCTCCACGGCGCTGATGACGCCCAGGCAACGCGGATTTTCGACACCGCCGTCCAGCGGCAGGGCAAGCAGTTCGAACTTGTTGGAGCGCCCGTTGCGGCTGAAACCCTCATAGCTGATGAGCACGACCGACTTCTGCTCGAAGACGCCATGGATCAGCCGCGAGACGAGCCGCTGATCCTTCTCGCGCCACAGCGATGGAAAGGAAAACCCCTTGAGTTCGCGGCCGTAGCAGGCGCAAAGCCTGGTGCCGGCCAGCCGGAATACGGCCTGTCCGCGCGTGTCCCGCTCCAGGATAAAGGTGTCGGCCAGCAGCGACTTGATGTCGGCCGGCTCGACCTCCGAACGCTTCGGGGCAGGGCGTCCATCACGCAGGCGGTTCCAATATTGGAACAGCGTGATCGATCCATTCTGGTTCATACTATGCTGCTCCGCGCAATCTGTCGTCTGATGTCCCATCGGTGAACAGAAGGGCGCCCTCCGATGACCTACATGCGTTGCGGAGCAGGAAGCGTGCCAGCGTCGTTAACACTTGTTCACGGGTCGGGGCCGTTAAGGTTAACAAGTGGTTTACGTTGCATCGAAGCGAGCCCCGTGGCACACAAAAACCACTCCAGAAGCGGTCGTTTCGCGACGATCGGCAGCACTTCAGTCAAGAGTTTTAGGGGAGCAGGGGGCTCGACCAGCCGTTCAAGGGAAACCTTGAACGGCTTCTTTTTTGATTCGCGCCGCGGCGATTCGCGGTTTGCGGTTCGGTCCGTGGTGATCTAGATGCTCGAGCCCCGAATCCCGCAGAGTGCAATTTCAAATGAGTGAACCGGCATCTCCCTCGGAAGTCGACCCGGTCGAGGGCGCACCTGAACCGCGGCGCGAGCCGGTGTTCAACCTGCCGCCCGTCGTGCTGGCGGTGATCGGCATCTGTGTCGTCGTCTACCTGTTGCAGCAATATGTGTTGAGCGAATCCCAGCAGATGACATTGCTGTATGACGGGGCCTTCATCCCCGTTCTCTACACCGGGCAATACGGCTTCGACTGGTTCCTGTTTTCGCGGCCCTTCACTTATGCCTTCATGCATGGCGGCTTTGCCCATATCGCCATCAATATGGTGTGGCTCGCCGCGTTTGGTTCACCATTGGCAAACCGTCTGGGAGCGCTGTGGTTCGCGCTGTTTTTTGCCGCAACCGGGCTGGCTTCGGTCGCGCTTTTCTGGGCGATGCATCCTTATGGTGAGGCGCCGCTGGTCGGGGCTTCCGGTGCGATATCGGGCATGATGGGGGCTGCGGCGCGTTTCGGCTTCCGCACCGACCGTTCGGCCGGCAAGGCCGCCTTCGCCGGCCCTGTGCTGCCGATCGCATTCGTATTGCGCCTGCGCGGTGTCGTGATCTTCCTCGCCATGTGGATGGTCATCAATCTCGCCACCGGCCTGCTCGGGTTTGCCCCAGGGGTAGATGGTCAGATCGCCTGGGAGGCTCATATTGGCGGCTTTGTCGCGGGCTTCTTCGGCCTGCGCTGGTTCGACAGGCGATGGCAGGCGCCCGAGTGGGAGACGACTGACCACCGCACTTGAAATGCAACCGATCACGGCGCACGATGTTCACTCTTACGTGAAGGCCGGTCAGGGCAGGAACCGGCAGGCAAAGCAGAGGAGGACGCCATGACGGTGAAGGCAATTCTCGAGAGAAAAGGCCATGACGTGTTGACGCTCGGGCCGAACGAAAAGCTGAGCGAAGCCATCCGCATCCTGGCAGAGCACAAGATCGGTGCGCTGGTCATCACCAATGGCGATCGCAAGATCGTCGGCATCCTGTCAGAGCGCGACATCGTCCGGGTTGTCGCCCGGGAAGGTGGAGCCGCGCTCGATATCGCGGTGCGTTCGGCGATGACGCCGAAGGTGAAGATCTGCAACGAAAATCACACCGTCAACGAGGTGATGGAGATTATGACCCGCGGCCGTTTCCGCCATCTGCCGGTGGAAAAGGACGGCATGCTCGATGGCATCGTGTCCATCGGCGACGTGGTCAAGCGCCGCATCGAGGATGTCGAGCGCGAGGCCGACCAGATCAGGGCCTATATCGCCACTGCCTGAACGGTGAGGCGAACCGCCGGCCGGAGAACCGACCGGCGGAACCGCGGGCTACCTGTTGTCGAGTTCGGAGCGGACGAGTGCGAGCCCGCGCCGGGTGATGCGGTAGGGGCCGCCTCCCGACGAAGAAACCGCCTTCTTCCGCTTCAGCTTTCGAAACATGTCGAGATCGACGTCCGGATAGTGCCAGCCGTCGCGGGTCAGGCATTTGACGGAGGCGATCCGCTTCTTGTCGTTCTTTTCGATTTCAATGCGTCCGCCCTGCGCGAGCAGGTGCAGGATGCGCTGTTCAGTGCGCGAAATATCCATGTGAGAGTTTTCCGGGAAAACAAAAAATGCCGCCGCCGCGAAGCTTCGCGGCACGGGGTTTCAGGTTTTCTGCCCTGCCTCGCCAAGAGGTCAGGGCCTTACCGGGACTGAGCGTAAGTGGACATCCACTCTCCATTGGAATGGACGTCCTATAGGCGAAAGCGGCTGAGAAGGCCAGTCCGTGGCTTTGCGCTTGTGTTTTTTGGGCGCTTGTCTCGCGAAGCGGTTTGCACTAGCGAAGTTGCAAACCAAAATATGCGTAAATGCATAATCCGAGTTCCAATACGCAGGCCACAATGTCCCTCA
>NZ_RZPQ01000491.1:0-4475 GCF_003999135.1 Mesorhizobium sp. M7A.F.Ca.CA.004.06.1.1
CTTTCGGGGCTGGGGCAGCATGGAACGATGACGGCGTCTGCAATCGGTGAGCAATCGGCCATGCACAAGACAAAGGTTTCGCGCGCTGTCGCCGAGCTCGAACGGCGGCGCTGGCTGACGCGAAAACCGGACGAAAAAGACCGCCGTATCGAACATCTGACGCTGACCGGAACGGGACTTGCCGCCTATCGCGAGATGGTGGCGCTGGCCAAGGCGTTCGAACGGGATTTGCTGGCAAGGCTCAGCGCTGAAGAGCGCACGGCGATCACCAGCGGACTGGCTGCATTGGAGACCAGTCTGGTCCCGAGCATGGGTTAGTCCAAGATCAAGCCAATCACTCTGAACGACGGAGTTCGAGCGAACCTGCGTGGGAACTCCCACCGCAGCCAAAGCATAGCATTGCTTTCGATTTGATCGTGATTTGCGTTGTCAGGCCGCGTATAATGCCCATTACACCGACGGGAGGACTACGATGAGCATTCGCGCCTTAAGTGTCCTGGTGACGCTACTTGTAGGCACGTGCACATTTGCGCAGGCCCAGCAGACAAAGCCGATGTCGATCGAAGTGTTCCCTTTCGAATTGGAGGACAAGAGCGCCGGGGCGGGAATAATTCCCCCAGATGAATATGACAGGCGCTATCTGTCGGAATCGGCACAAGTTGCAAAGGACATGCTCTCCCAGTCTGGGCGCTTTACAGTAATTGATGTGCCGGCGAGGGATACACAGGCTGCTGCGCCGCACGGATTGCGCAACTGCGCTGGTTGTGAAGGACCGATTGCCAAGGAGCACGGCGCGTCGCTTGCCTTGCTTGGCGTCGTAACGCGCGTCAACCGAACGGAACATACTATGTTCATTCGCATCCTTGACGCCGAAACCGGGAGACATGTTTCGGAGGGGTTTACCGATCTTCGCATGGGTGCGAACCACGCATGGCCCCGCTCCGTGAAATGGCTGATGAAAAACAGAATCCTGCGCTAGGCGGCATCTACCAGTCCATCACCACCTTGCCGGAACTGCCGCTCTTCATCGCATCGAAACCGATCTGAAAATCGTCGATGCCGATGCGGTGGGTGATCAGGCCGGAGACATCCAGCGGGCCCTGCACCAGCGCGATCATCTTGTACCAGGTTTCGAACATCTCGCGGCCGTAGATGCCCTTGAGATGCAGCATCTTGAAGATGACCTTGTTCCAGTCGATCTCGAAGCCGGTCGGCGCGATGCCCAGAATGGCGATCTTGCCGCCATTGTTCATGGTGTCGATCATGTCGCGGAAAGCGGGGGCGGCGCCCGACATTTCGAGGCCGACGTCGAACCCCTCGGTCATGCCGAGCACTGGCATGACGTCGCGCAGCTTTTCCTTCGAGGCATCGACGACATGCTGGACGCCGAGCTTTTTCGCCAGCGCCAGCCGCAGCGGGTTGATGTCGGTGATGACCACTTTGCGCGCGCCGACGCATTGCGCGACGAGCGCGCCCATGATGCCGATCGGCCCGGCGCCGGTCACCAGCACATCTTCGCCAACCAGATCGAAGGAGAGTGCGGTGTGGACGGCATTGCCCAAGGGATCGAAGATCGCGGCAATCTCATCGGGCACATCATCGGGGATCGGCACGACATTGTGCTGCGGGATCGCCAGATACTCGCCGAAGGCGCCAGGACGGTTGACGCCGACGCCGAGCGTGTTGCGGCACAGATGCCCTCGCCCGGCGCGACAGTTGCGGCAATGGCCGCAGACGATGTGGCCTTCGCCCGATACACGCTGGCCGACCTTGTATTCGGTGACCGCTGCGCCGAAATCGGCAACGGTGCCGACGAATTCATGGCCCGTCACCATCGGCACCGGCACCGTCTTCTGCGCCCACTGGTCCCAATTGTAGATGTGCACGTCGGTGCCGCAGATCGCCGTCTTCTTGATCTTGATCAGCACGTCGTTGGGGCCGATTTCCGGCACCGGCACCTCTTCCATCCAGATGCCCGGTTCGGCCTTGGCCTTCACAAGCGCCTTCATCATGTTCGACATCAGGATTTCCCTATTCCGTGATTGCGCTTCTGGCGAGATAGCCTGCACAACGGGAAGGTAGGCCACTAACTCGTTTGAACGTCCGGAATGGTCAGCCCCGCCTGCTCGGCCTCGCGGCGCAAATTCTGACGGGGCCTGGGGCCGATCTGCTGGATCACCAATCCGGCTGCCAGTGAGCCAAGGTCGCCGCAAGTCTGCAGGTCGCGGCCTTGCGTGTAGCCATGCAGGAAGCCGGCGGCATAGAGATCGCCGGCGCCCGTCGTGTCGACCAGTTCCTTGATGGCGGTCGCCTTGATCACCACGGTCTCGTCGCCGCGCACGATCACCGAGCCTTTTTCCGAGCGGGTGACGGCGGCGATCCGGCAATCCTTGCGGATCTGGGCCAGCGCCTCGTCGAACGACGATGTCTGGTAGAGCGACTTGATCTCGTGGCTGTTGGCAAAGACGATGTCGACCGTGCCCGAGCGCATCAGGTCGAGGAATTCGTCGCGGTAGCGGTCGACGCAGAACGAATCCGACAGTGTCATCGACACTTCTCGGCCTGCTGCGTGCGCCAGCTTCGCCGTCTGGCGGATTGCCTCCTTGGCGCGCGGCGGGTCCCACAGATAGCCTTCGAAATAGGTGACCTTGGCGCCAGACGCCTTGTCGGCTTCGACATCCTCAGGGCCAAGCTCGACGCAGGCGCCGAGATAGGTGTTCATCGAGCGCTCGCCGTCGGGGGTGACGAAGATCATCGAGCGCGCCGTCGGCGGCTCGCCCTTGAGCGGCGTGGTGTCGAAGGCGACGCCCTGTGCATGAATGTCGTGCGCGTAGATTTCGCCCAGCGCATCGTTGGAGACCTTGCCGAAGAAGGCCGCGCGGCCGCCAAAGCTGGCGACGCCGGCCGCCGTGTTGCCGGCACTGCCGCCGGACGCTTCGATCGCCGGACCCATGCGGCTGTAGAGCAGTTCGGCGCGTTGTGTGTCGATGAGGTTCATCGCGCCCTTGATGATGCCGTTGGTCTCGAGGAACTCCTCGTCGCACTGGGCGATGATGTCGACAATGGCATTGCCGATGCAAAGCACGTCATAATCCGGCATCAAAATCTCCGCCAAAACCCGAGCCGGCTTCTTGCCACGCCGGTCCGGCGCGGGTCTAGCGATTTGAAACCGGTTTGCCTAGGGCGTGACACGCAACTTTGGCGGAACAGGCAAAAGGCGCATCAGCCGCGAGGCGCTATGACAATTCGACCGTGGCCGAAGCATTTCATCACCGGACCGCCTACAAGCATGGCTCACCCGATCCCGTTTGAAGGCGAGCCATGCCGACAAAGAACGAGCCTGCAAAGAACGACATGACCACCGACCTTGCGCTGCTCGTCGTGCTGGCGGTGCTCTGGGGCGCCTCCTACACCTTCATCAAGATTGGCGTCGAAACCATCCCGCCGGTCACCTTCATCGCCGCCCGCACCCTGATTGCCGGTGGTATCTTGTTTGCCATCCTCCGCTGGCGCGGGCTCGCCATGCCGGGCGATGCGGCAAGCTGGCGCCGCTTCGCCTTCCAGGCCTGCCTCAACAGCGTCATCCCGTTCACCCTGATCGCCGCGGCGGAACGTTCGGTCGATGCCGGCCTCGCCACCATCCTGAATGCGACCTCGCCGATCTTCACCTTCCTCTTGACAGCGCTCATCACCCGCCACGAGCCGGTCACGCTGCGCAAGCTGATTGGCGTGGGCGCCGGCATTGCCGGCATCTGCCTCATCATCGGCACGCAGGCACTGGGTGGCCTCGGTCACGAGTTGTGGGCGCAGTTGGCCATCGTAGCGGCAACAATCTGCTATGCCGGGGCCGCCATTTTCGGCCGCGGCTTCAAGGGTCTCGATCCGATGCTGCCTGCCGCCGGTTCGATGCTGTGCGGCGCCGTCATCCTCGTGCCCCTCAGTCTGGTGTTCGACCAGCCGTGGACGCTGGCGCCTTCAACGGCGTCGATTCTGGCCCTGCTCGGCCTGTCGGTGTTTTCCACCGCATTGGCCTTCGTCATCTATTTCCGCCTCATCCACACGTTGGGTTCGGTCGGCACCACCTCGCAGGCCTATCTGCGGGTGCCGATCGGCGTCGGCATCGGCGCCCTTTTCCTCGGCGAAAGCCTAGGCTCGACGGCATGGCTGGGCATGGGTTTTGTCGTGGCTGGGGTCGCCGCCATGACCATTCCGGTTCGAAAGCCAGCATTTGCGCGGTAGAGCAATTCCAGGACAAGTGTGAAGCGGTTTTCCCGGGAAAAGCGCATTGGGGATTGCGTCAAAGCAAAAGAACCGGCCTGCTTGCGCTCATGCCGTGCTCTGCTTATCTCGGAAGCATCCGCCTTTTCGACGGTGTCTGGTGTGACCTGGGGGTAAAGCACGGTGATTTTCGACGCTGCCCGCACTGCGGCCCTCGAGCTGCTCTCGCCTCCCTTTCGGGCCGTGTTCCTCAAGAC
>NZ_RZPQ01000492.1:0-4472 GCF_003999135.1 Mesorhizobium sp. M7A.F.Ca.CA.004.06.1.1
GACCGCAGCGCTTGCATTCGCCGACCGCGGCTACCCTGTTCGGGTGTTCGAACAGGCGCAGCGCCTGGAAGCTGCCGGCGCCGGCATCCAGCTCTCTCCCAACGCGACACGTATCCTTCGCCAGCTTGGCGTACTCGACAAGCTGCTGCCGGCAACGGTGCGGCCGGAAGCCGTGGTGTTGAAGGAGGCCGCGACCTTGCGCGAACTGGCGCGGGTGCCGCTGGGGCAAGCCGCCGAAACGCGCTGGCAGGCGCCCTATCTCGTCGCTCACAGGGCTGATCTGCAGAGCGCGCTGATGGCACGGGTTTCCCAGATACCGGATATCCATCTTACCACCGGCGCCCGCGTCAGCAGCGCTGCCACCGGCCCCCATGGCATCACCGCGACGGCCGAGATCGACGGCAAAACCATCAAGGCTGAGGGCTTCCTGCTGATCGGAGCCGATGGTGTCTGGTCGTCGGTGCGCGCACTTGTCGATTCGGCCAAAAGGGCGGCTTTGCCAAGAAACCATTTCTCCGGCGAACTGGCCTGGCGCGCGACCATTGCCGCCGAAAGCGCTGCCGGACAAGCCTTTGCCGCGATCGGTGTAACCAATTGCGTCACCACCTTCCTGCATCCCGGCTTCCATATGGTGGCCTATCCCGTCAGCAAGGGTGCTGCCTTCAATCTCGCTGCCTTCACCAGGGGCGACCGTATTGCCGAAGGCTGGTCCGGCAATGCCGACGCCGGGATCCTGACCCGAGCCCTGCGCGGCACCGCGGCAGAACTTGCCCGCCTGGTCGAGCAGGCCGGCCCATGGACCGCATGGCCGATCCATACGGTCGACAGCAAACAACCTTGGACGACCGGCAACATGGCGCTGATCGGCGATGCCGCGCATGCGATGACGCCGTTCGCGGCGCAAGGCGCGGCGATGGCGATCGAGGATGCTGCGACGCTTGCCGACATCATCGCCGACTTCCCTGCCGACCCCCTGGCCGCACCTGCGACCTGGGAACAGTCACGGCGACCGCGTGTAGCGCAGGTCGCCCGACGCGGCGCTGTCAACCGGCTGGCCTGGCATGCCTCGGGTCCAGTGGCGATTGCGCGCAATGTGTTCCTGAAGGTGCGCTCGGAAAAGCTCGCGGCGGATCTGGATTGGCTCTATGGGTGGCGGGCAGTTGAGGCTGCTGTCAGGCGTTGAAAGCCTGACAGGCTGGCAGGACAGAGGGGGGCGCGAAGGAATGAGGCGTCTCGCATTGGCGAAACGCGACAAGACGAGACAGCTAATTATACAGCCGCATCGATAGCCCGAGCGATGCAGGCAGCGGGTTCCACCAGCCGGTGCGCAGGCCGGCGATGCGCAAGGCCGCCGCCGTCCAGGTGTTGCAGCCGACCAGTGCGTTGAAATGGCCATTGGCTTCGTAGAAGCCGTCGAACCTGGAATAGGCTGCGTCCGGAACGAGGATCGGGCCTTCCGGTCCCCGCTGGAAACTCGCATCGATGAAATCGAGCAACGCCGTGAACCGATCCTCGGTGATGTCGAACCCCGCGATATCGGGGCGCGGTTCGACGATGTCACCGGCGACATCGACATGCATGACCGACGCGTCGAGTGTCAGTGCCTTCATCACCGGCACCGCCTTCAGCTCGGACCATGTCGGCGTCTCCAGGTAGAAGGCGCGGCCGCCCCAGCCGAAGACGATGTAGCGGACCTCCGGCCTGTCGGCCGGTATGCCCGCGTCGACCAGGAAATGGAAACGCCGGCGCACGGCGTCATCGACCGGGATGGCGATATCGGTGTGGATCGGATTGTTCAGCACCAGGATGTGGCGTGTCGCGGCTGGCACGGCGGCGGCGGCCGGCCACAGCGGCCGTGGCACGAGGGTGCCCGTCGTCACAGCGAGTGCGACGAGAACCAACAGAAGACCCAGAAAACGTCCCAGTCTTTTCATTGAAAGGCGGCCCTGCAAACGCACTCCGGCGACACGAACGCCCGCCTGTTCTCCCATACGCAAAAGAGCCCGGCAGTGTTTCAGCCGGGCTCTTCGTGGCCGTCGAGGCCTAGTGCAGGATCTGCGACAGGAACAGCTTCGTGCGCTCGTGGCGCGGGTGGTCGAAGAACTCGGCCGGCGTGTTCTGCTCGACGATCTGGCCCTGGTCCATGAAGATCACCCGGTTGGCGACCTTGCGGGCGAAGCCCATCTCGTGGGTGACACACAGCATGGTCATGCCTTCCTCGGCAAGGCCGACCATGGTCTCCAGCACTTCCTTGATCATCTCCGGATCGAGCGCCGAGGTCGGCTCATCGAACAGCATGATGCGCGGGTTCATGCACAGCGAGCGGGCGATCGCCACACGCTGCTGCTGGCCACCGGAAAGCTGGCCGGGATATTTGTTGGCCTGTTCCGGGATCTTGACGCGCTTGAGGAAATGCATGGCGATTTCCTCGGCCTGCTTCTTCGGCGTCTTGCGCACCCAGATCGGCGCCAGCGTGCAGTTCTCCAGGATGGTCAGGTGCGGGAACAGGTTGAAGTGCTGGAACACCATGCCGACCTCGCGGCGCACCTCGTCGATCTTCTTGAGATCGTTGGTCAGTTCCTTGCCGTCGACGATGATCTTGCCCTTCTGGTGCTCCTCCAGACGGTTGATGCAGCGGATCATGGTCGATTTGCCGGAGCCGGAGGGGCCGCAGATGACGATACGCTCGCCGCGCATCACTTTCAGGTTGATGTCCTTCAGCACATGGAACTCGCCGTACCATTTGTGCATGGCGATGATGTCGATGGCGACATCGGTCGTGGAAATCTGCATCTTGGCGGCGTTGACCTTGATCTCTTCGGCGCTGACGGCATTTTCGGTGGCCATGACAGAATCCCCTTGTTCTTTATCGTTGGTAGTGATGCATGTCGTTATCCCAAAACCGCTATACACTTTTGGGCGACATGCATCAGCGTTTGTGGCCGGTGTCGAGCCGGCGTTCGGTGTACATTGAATAGCGCGACATGCCGAAGCAGAACAGCCAGAAGACGAAGGCGGCGAAGATCAAGCCGGACCTCGCCGTCTGCGCGGTTGCCCAGTTTGCATCGGAAAAATTCTGTTTGACGATGCCGAGCAGGTCGAACATCGAGATGATGATGACCAGGCTGGTGTCCTTGAACATGCCGATGAAGGTGTTGACGATGCCCGGGATGACCAGTTTCAGCGCCTGCGGCATGACGATGAAATACATCTTCTGCCAATAGCCGAGGCCGAGCGAATCGGCACCTTCA
This sequence comes from Mesorhizobium sp. M7A.F.Ca.CA.004.06.1.1, assembly GCF_003999135.1. Lineage (NCBI taxonomy): Bacteria > Pseudomonadati > Pseudomonadota > Alphaproteobacteria > Hyphomicrobiales > Phyllobacteriaceae > Mesorhizobium > Mesorhizobium sp. M7A.F.Ca.CA.004.06.1.1. The sequence continues at coordinate 3,252 of NZ_RZPQ01000492.1, forward strand.
TACTGGCCCTTGGGGATCGCCTGCAGGCCGCCGCGCACCACTTCGGCCATATAGGCCGCGGCAAACAGCGACACGCCGATCAGCGCGCGCAGGAACTTGTCGAACGAGACACCCTCCGGCAGGAACAGCGGCAGCATGACGCTGGCGAAGAACAGCACGGTGATCAGCGGGATGCCGCGCACCGTCTCGATAAAGACGACGCACAGCGTCTTGATGATCGGCATCTTGGAACGGCGGCCGAGCGCCAGCACGATGCCGAGCGGCAGCGACACGGCAATGCCGACGAAAGACAGACTGAGCGTCACCAAGAGCCCACCCCAAAGCGAGGTCTCGACATGCGGCAGGCCGAACATGCCGCCGACCAGCAGGACGAAGGCGACGATCGGCAGCACGAAGAACAGCAGCACCGCATTCAGCCCTTTGCGCGGCACCTTCGGGATAAGCATCGGCACCAGCAGCGCCACGAACAGGATAGCGACCAGGATCGGCCGCCAGCGCTCCTCGATGGGATAGCGGCCGAGCATGAACTGGCCGAATTTGGCGTTGACGAAAGCCCAGCAGGCGCCAGTCCAGCCGTCCGGCTGGATGCCGCCCTGCGCCACCGTGGCGCATACGGTCCGGTCCGGTCCCGTCCACACGGCGTTGATGAACGCCCAATTGGTGATTTGCGGCAGGATCATCGCCACCAGGGCGATGCCGACGATCGTCAAAATGGTGTCGCCGGCAGAAGCGATCAAGTTCTTGCGCACCCATGCGCCGAGGCCGGTGACGCTGGCGGGCGCCGGCTGCGCCAGCACCATTTCGGTGCGCACCCAGGACATATCATGTTCTTGCATGTCCTTACCTCACCTCTCCACCAGCGCCATCTTGGCGTTGAACCAGTTCATCACAAGCGAGGTCAGGAGGCTGATGGCGAGGTAGATCACCATCATGATCACCACGCCCTCGACGGCCTGCCCGGTCTGGTTCAGCACCGTCCCGGCGGTCGCCGTCAGGTCCGGATAGCCGATGGCGATAGCCAGCGACGAGTTCTTGGTCAGGTTGAGATACTGGCTGGTCAGCGGCGGAATGACGATGCGCATGGCCTGCGGCACGACGACCAGCCGCAGGATCGATCCGGACCGCAAGCCCAACGCACCGGCAGCTTCCGTCTGGCCCGCGCTGACACCCCTGATGCCGGCGCGCACGATCTCGGCGATGAAGGCGGCGGTATAGCAGGAC